>JAIOJO010000539.1 GCA_019911985.1 Sulfuricellaceae bacterium
GCCACCGGGTTTCAGAACACGATAGGCCTCGGAAAATACGCGGGGCTTGTCTGGCGACAAATTAATTACACAGTTGGAGATGATCACGTCGACACTGCCGTCGGCTACCGGCAGATTCTCGATCTCCCCAAGACGGAACTCGACATTGCGGTAATTCCCAGCTTCCGCATTGGCTCTTGCCTTGGTGATCATTTCAGGGGGTCATATCCACGCCGATGACATGTCCCGTCTCACCGACCTCTCGGGCTGCGAGGAAGCAGTCGAAGCCGCCTCCACTCCCCAGATCCAGGACAATTTCACCCGCCTTGAGTGCGGCAATGGCTTGCGGGTTGCCGCAGCCAAGCCCCATGTTTGCTCCCTGGGGGGTGGAGCGTACATCGTCAGCGCTGTAACCAAGCCCTTGTGAAATGGCCTCGGCACTCGGCGAAGCGACATCGCAGCAGGTTGTGCCACAACCGCAACCGGCACTCTCGCCAGTGGCCACCTCTCCATACTGACGGCGCACCGCTTGACGGATCTCGCCACTTTTCACATCACTCATAAGTCTCTCCTGTGGTTAGGCTCGACGCCTGTTGCGTCGCACCCTTATAGACGGAGACCTTGCGAAAAAGACGCAAAAACTTACCTGATTACCCACCTGGCTCAGCCATAGGTAGGAACATATTAGCCGCGAATGAACGCAAATAGACGCGAATAAATAATAAAACCAGTTGGCAGGCTAAGGAGTAAAAGCATGGGTCGCTAGTTGAAAATGGCCATTACCCTCCCGACAAGGAGACGAGGCGCTTGGAAATTTACATGATTCGCGTTCATTTGCGTTCATTCGCGGCTTTATTAACGGTATTCGAACCTAGCTGAGCTTTGTGGGTAATCAGGAAAACTTAGGAACATCCCCCATCGCAACGCGGGTCACGCGGCTCATAGTCGACGATGCCGTGTTGCCCGGTTTCGATCACGCAGCAGTCGTGCAGGCGCTGGCGTAACTGGTCGCGGCCACGCTGAATCCTTGATTTTGCTCCGGAATATGAGATGCCAAGACGCGCCGCCACCTCCTTTTGCGACAACCCGTCGATTTCCGACAGCGTCAGGGCCGAGCGGTAGATCTCCGGCAGGTCGTCAATAAGGGGTTGGAGACAAGTCGCAAGCTCCGCAATGGGATCCTGTTTCTGCTCCGGAACGGCCAATGCCTCCGGCAGATCCGTCCAGGGTTTCTGCGAACGGTAGTGATCGACGATGACGTTTGATGCGATCCGGTACAACCACGGCGCCACGCTTCCCCGTACCTTCAGCGTATGGAGGTTTTTATACGCCTTGAGAAATACTTCCTGGAGGATATCATCCACCACGTCCGGTTCGCCTACGCGTCTGGCCACATAAGCGCGTAAACGCGTCTTGTACTCGCCCCATATGTCAGCTATCGAGTTCATGACTTACTGATTGAATGAGCCTGGTTAAAAAAACAGTTTAAAGCATACAGGTTCCTGAGTTGATTCTACACCCATTCCCACCCATGGCGGGGGCTCAATGTTGATCTTCAAAACCGATCGACCCGGTAAGGCGCCTGGTCCAGTCGAGGCGTCTTTCCACCCATGATATCGACCACCAGTTCGGCCGTGATCGCCGCT
>JAIOJO010000540.1 GCA_019911985.1 Sulfuricellaceae bacterium
CCTTACGGGACGGGGTTTTGCGGGCGCCGGGCGGTGTCGCTCGACGCTTGTGTGGAATGACCACACCGCGCGTCTCGCTTCGTGCCCGGCATCCCGCAAAACCCCGTCGCGACCCCGTGCGACTTAATCAGAGGCTCCCTAGTAAATCCAGCTTCTTAAAATTCTTCCCAATCGGTTTTGTCAACTTGGCTCTTGGGTTTCTTGACTATCACTTGTTTGGCTGAGGGGGCGCGGCTCGTTGGGGGATTGTTCTTACGGGAGGCCGTAGGTGCAGGCGCCTTGGGTATCCCGTCCGACGAATTGAGCTTGAATACGCTCACCGATGCGGCCAGTTGCTGAGCTTGTTCTTCCAGCGATTCGGCGGCGGCCGCGGCTTCTTCCACCAGGGCGGCATTTTGTTGCGTTACTTCGTCCATCGAATTGATGGCTTGATTCACCTGTTCGATGCCTTCGCTTTGCTCTGCCGTGGCGGCGGAGATTTCCGACATGATGGCGGTAACTTGTTTGACCGAAGTAACGATTTCCTGCATGGTCTTCCCGGCTTGATTGACCAAGTTCGTGCCGTTGTCCACTTTGGATACGGAGTCGCTAATTAGATTTTTTATTTCCTTGGCGGCCGAGGCGGAACGCTGCGCCAAATTCCTGACTTCGCCGGCTACCACGGCAAAACCGCGCCCTTGTTCCCCGGCGCGTGCGGCTTCAACCGCCGCGTTAAGTGCCAGAATGTTGGTTTGGAACGCAATGCCGTCGATTACCCCGATGATATCGACGATTTTCTTCGAGCTCTCGGAAATGGCCGACATGGTATCGACCACTTCGCTGACGACTTCGCCGCCCTTGCTGGCCACAGACGAGGCGCCTACCGCCAGTTGATTGGCTTGCCGTGCATTGTCCGCGCTGTGTTTGACGGTGGAAGTCAGCTCTTCCATGCTCGATGCGGTCTCTTCCAGGCTTGACGCTTGCTGTTCGGTGCGTTGCGATAGATCGTTGTTGCCATGTGCGATCTCCCGCGAGGCTGTGTTGATGGCGTCAACGGCTTCCTTGATTTGTACGACCAACTCCTTCAGGTTGTTGACGGTGGCGTTCATGCCTTGGCTGACTTCGCCGAAGGTGCCGGGGTAATCTTTCGCAATGGTTTCGGTGAGATCGCCTTGGGAGAGCGCTTGGGCGACACGTTGAATATCGCTCAGGCCGACGAAGGTGACCTCGCTCAACTGGTTGATGCCCGCGCTGAGGTCCTTCATGAAACCTGTTTTGTCCTCGACTCCGAGGCGCTTGCTGAAGTCCCCGTTGACGGCGGCGCTGACGATTTCATTGACTTCTTTTTCGATCGAGACTTCCTGGGTCGCGTCCATCCACTCGACGACCGTGCCTAGGCGCCTACCGGTCTCTTCGGCGACAGGGTTGGCGGTCAGGCGGAAGGTGCGGATGCCGATTTTGATGGTTGTTTTGTAAGTATCCTTCAACGATTGAAGCAGGTTGCGTTGGTGGCTTGGATTCTTGTGGAACTCGTCGAAGTTGGAGCCGAGCACGCCCGCTTCGTGGAAATTCGGCAGATCCGCTTGGATGTCTTTCTCCGCAACCCTGAACATGTTATGGACAGAATCATTCATGTAGATGATCTTGCCGTCCACGTCACTGATCATGACGTTGGTCGAAACGCTATCCAAGGCCATGCGGATGCGATGGGCCTCGGCCGCTAGGCGTTTTTCTTCGGCCAGGTCGAAACCAAGCTTGATTTGCATGGATTTCAGTGCCAGTAGAACCTTCCCGATTTCGTCATCGGGAACCTCGTCGACCGGCGTGTCGTACTTGCCTTGCACTAGGTTCATGACATAGCTTCGGCTAAACGTCAAAGGGCGGTTTAGAGAGCGTACCATCAGGAACGACAAGGCAATTATCAAGACAAAGGTCGCCACCGCGATGCCGATACCTTCGTTGAGGATTTTCTGGATGTCGTGGGCGACACTTAGTTTCCGATCCTGAACGACTTTCTGCTTATCGGCCAATTGCGTCAAGATCACTTCTTTCAGGCTGCGAAAAGCGGCTGTTCCTTGGCTGTTGATATGGGCAATCGCGGCGGCCTGATTGCCGCCCGTCGCCATCCCCGCCGCCTCGCCGTTCAGCTTGACTACTTGTTCGTGTAAGGCGTTGATCTGCCCGACGATAGCCTGGTCTATTCCATTGACGGCGGCTAGCGTTGCCAGCGTTTCACTAAACTCGTCTTGGGCTTTTTTCAGATTGCTTGCGGCCTTTTCGTCTTTCGGATTCAGCACGATATTACGCACGGCTTGCCCTTCTTGCAGGCCGGTGGCATACAGCCCTTTATAGGCGGAAACGGTTTGGTAATCGACATCGATCAAGCGGTTGAAGGCATCACCGGTTTTCATCAGGCCGTTGAGCAGCAATCCCATACCCAGCAAAACCATCGCCAGGATGAAACCGTTAATCAGCGTCAGGCGGGCGCCGATGGAATGGGGGCGCGGCAGCTTGCCGAATAGGGATTTTTTGACGACCTTGCCTTCGCGTATCGTCAAGTTGCCGGCCTTGCCGTCTTTGAATTTACGATATAGGGGAATGGTGTCGTTGACTTGTTGGGCCGTGGGGGCCGTGCGTACCGACATATAGCCGATCAGTTGGCCTTCTTCCCAAATGGGCGTGGCATTGGCCAGTACCCAATAGAAATCGCCGTTTTTGCAACGGTTTTTAACCATGCCCGTCCAGGGCTTGCCAGCCTTCAAGGTGGCCCATAGGTCGGCAAAGGCTTCCTGCGGCATGTCGGGGTGGCGCACTATGTTATGCGGACGGCCGATCAGTTCGGCTTCGGAGAAGCCGCTGATTTCGATGAAATCGCGGTTGATATAGGTGATCAGGCCTTTAAGATCGGTTTTGGAGACGATCACATGGTGCGGCTGAACTTTGACTTCTATGTCACTTACCGGCAAATTGACTTTCATGGACATGTCTCCAAACTTATGCGGAAATTAAAGTTTATTATGACGGGTGCTTGAGAGCTGAAACAGCGGGTAATTGTGAATAATTTGTGAATTATGAAATCAATTCGTGGATTTGGCCGGTTTATGTTCCCATTGTTAACGGCCGTTGCGCTTAACGCGGCAGCGGACGGCAATAAGCGCGTCCGTTCCAGCTTGATGCTACAGGAATCGCCGGTGGCCGGGTTTTCCTTTTATGAGGGTAGGGCGCAATGGCCTAAGCTGCAAGAAGGCGATGTTCTGGAGCTTGTTCGCGAGCCGGGCAATCCCTACGATCCACTTGCCGTGCACGTCGATTGGCAAGGGCATAAGCTGGGTTATGTGCCGCGCGCGGAGAATGAAGACGTGGCGCGATTGATGGGCGAGGGTGTGCGTTTGGAGGCGAGAATAACCGAGTTGCAGAACGGCCGCCGCCCTCGCAATCGGGTGCGCTTCGAGATTTATATAATCGATGAATCTCGCGGCGTTCCGTTGCACTGAACTTTTGATTTGGCGCAGGTGTTCGCCAGCCGCGCCGCAATCCCGTATTATAAACACCCCTTGTTTGCCTGGATGTACGCTTTCGTGTCGACACTTACTTGGATTATTGCCGCAAGCCTACTGGGTGGGGCCTTGAGCGTGGCGTTCGCCGCGATTTTTGCCTATTCCGCACGCGCTTCCATGGTGCCTTTGCTGGTGAGCTATGCCATCGGCGCCCTGCTCGGGGCCGTGTTCCTGGAAATTCTGCCGCACGCCTTCGAGCAAGCGAAGAACATTCATGCTCTGACCGCGACCATACTCGGTGGGATTTTATTGTTTTTTGTGCTGGAAAAACTGGTGCTGTGGCGCCATTGCCATACCGAAACCTGCGAAGCGCACGGCGCGGATGTGCCCCAGCACGACCATGGCCGCAGCGGGCTGATGATTTTGATCGGCGATACCTTCCATAATTTCGTCGATGGCGTCATC
>JAIOJO010000541.1 GCA_019911985.1 Sulfuricellaceae bacterium
ATCCAGATAGAGCAGCATCACCACGCCGAACTCGGCCGCTACACCGGCCAGCGCGATAAAACCGACAGCAACGGCGACCGACAACTGGTAACCCAAGAAATAGACCAGCCAGAACCCACCCACCAACGAGAACGGCAAACACGCCATGACCAGAAGAGCCTTGCCAAGCCCCTGGAAATGCACGAAAAGCAACACCAGGACAAACACCAGGGTCAGCGGAACAACCCACATTAAACGCTGCTTGGCATGCTGCAGATTTTCATATTGCCCCGACCAATTCACCGCATAACCGGTGGGAATCTTGATCGCCTTATCCACGGCCTGTTTCGCTGCGTAGGCATAGGTTCCGAGGTCGCGCCCGGCGACATCGACGTAGACATAGCCGGCAAGGCGCGCGCCTTCGCTCTTGATTTCAGCCGGTCCGTCCGCAATGCTTATGCGGGCTACGCTACCCAAGGGCAATTGGACTCCGCTGGGAAGCGTCATCCGGCTGGCGGCAAGCTTGGCCAGTGAATCCCTCAATGCGCGCGGATAGCGCAGATTGATGGAAAAACGCTCGCGCCCGTCGTATACGGTACCGATGCTTTCTCCGCCGATGGCACCTTGCACTTGGCGCTGCACATCCGCCACCGAAACGCCATAGCGTGCCGCCTGAAACCGGTCTACGACGATATCGATGTAACGTCCGCCGCTTACGCGGTCGGCAAACACGTTGCGCGTGCCGGGCAGCTTACTCAGCACGGCTTCGATTTGTTGCGCCAGGTCGGCTACCGTATTCAGGTCTGGGCCCGTGATCTTGAGTCCGATCGGAGTACGAATGCCGGTGGACAGCATATCGATCCGGGTACGAATCGGATAACCCCAGGAATTGGTGAGGCCAGGCAAACGCACGGCCCGATCCAGCTTACGGACCAATTCCTCCGGGGATTCGCCGGCAGGCCACTCGCTCCTGGGCTTCAGCAGGATCGTGGTTTCCAGCATCGACAAGGGCGCCGGATCGGTTGCCGAATCGGCCCTTCCCGCCTTGCCGAACACGCGTTCCACCTCCGGCATCTGGCGTATCAAACGGTCGCTAATTTGCAGGATGTTTGCCGCCTCGTCGACGGAAACGCCCGGCAAAGTCGTCGGCATGTAGAGCAAACTCCCTTCGTACAGCGGCGGCATGAATTCGCTGCCCAATCGGGATAGCGGCCAGTAGACGCTGCACAGCAGCAAAACGGCAATGGCCAGCGTGGTTTTGCGATTCCGCAGCGCGGCGAGCAATATGGGGCGATACAGCGCTTGCAATAAACGGTTGATCGGGTTGGTCCGCTCGGACGCGATCCGTCCGCGTATGAAATAGCCCATCAGCACTGGGACCAAGGTGACGGCCAAGGCAGCACTGGCCGCCATCGCATAGGTCTTACCGTAGGCCAGCGGTGCAAAAAGCTTGCCCTCTTGCCCGGTCAGCGTCAGCACCGGTAGAAAGGAAACGGTAATAATCAAGAGGCAGAAAAAAAGCGCCGGCCCGACTTCCTGCGCGCTTTGCTTGGCGACTTCCCAATAATCCGGCTTTTCCGCAGAACGCTCCAGATGCTTATGCATATTCTCGATCATCACAATCGCGGCATCGACCATCGCGCCTACGGTGATCGCAATACCGCCCAAAGACATGATATTGGCGCTGAGGCCCTGCTCCTTCATGACAATGAAAGCCGCGAGAATGCCCATCGGCATCATGATTACCGCCACCATCGACGAGCGCAAATGGAACAGAAACAGCAGGCACACCAAGGCTACCGCCAATACTTCCTCCACCAGCTTGTCGCTCAGATTGTCGATGGCGCTTTTAATCAGTCCCGAGCGGTCGTAGGTAACCACCAGCTCGACGCCATCGGGCAAACCTTTTTTCAGCGCCTCCAGGCGCGCCTTTACCCGATCCACCGTTTTCAGCGCATTTTCGCCATAGCGCATGATCACGATGCCGCCTGTAACCTCGCCTTCGCCATCCAACTCCGCCACCCCGCGCCGCGGCTCCGCGCCGGTTTGGATGCGCGCCACATCCTGCAAGCGGATGGGAAACCCGTCCTGATCGACCCCCAAGGGGATATTCTTAAAATCGGACAGTTTTTTCAGATAGTTGGAGGAACGGATCATGTATTCCGCCTGCCCCATGTCCATCACCGAGCCGCCGCCGGATAAATTGCTGTCGCGCACGGCCTGCGCAACGCGCTCCATCGTCAATTTCCGGGCGGCCAAGCGGTTCGGGTCCGCTTCTATCTGAAACTGCCGCACCATGCCGCCGACGCTCGCCACTTCGGAAACGCCGGGAACGCTTTGCAATTCGTACTTCAGATAAAAATCCTGAACCGCGCGCAACTGGTCCGGGTTGTAGCGATGGTGCCGGTCGACCAGCGCATACTCGAACACCCACCCCACCCCGGAAGCATCGGGTCCCAGCGTGGGCGTCACTTTCGGCGGAAGCTTGGCGGCCGCTTGGCTCAAATACTCCAGCACCCGCGAACGCGCCCAATAAGGATCGGCACCCTCCTTAAAGATCACATAGATATACGACTCGCCGAACATGGAAAATCCGCGCACCGCGGTCGATCCGGGAACCGACATCAAGGCCGAGGTCAGCGGATAAGTGACTTGGTCCTCGACTGTTTGCGGCGGCTGTCCAGGATAGGCCGTTTTCACGATCACTTGCGCGTCGGATAAGTCGGGAATCGCATCCAGCGGAATATGGGCTACCGCATACAGCCCCCAGAGGGAGAAAAGCAATGCGCCTAAAATAACCAGAAAGCGGTTATTCAAGGACCACGCAATAAGACGCTGAATCATCGGCGCGCAAAGCCTTCGTATAAAAGAGAGGAATCGGACTTACACATAGGCTTAGCTATCTCGCCGAAATGCCGGACTGCATGCGCTCGGCCGCATCGTTGAGCGAGGCCGCCGCGTCGAGCAGGAACTGTCCATTTGTCGCTACTTTAGCCCCTTCCTGCAAGCCGTCGAGAACCTCGACCCACTCCTCGTTTTCGGCTCCGGTTTCCACCTCCACCGGGAGAAAATGGCCTTGTTCGCGCGCCAGCATCACCCGACTGCCCTTACCGGTTCGAATAATCGCCGTTCGCGGCACGACCAGGGCCTTATGGGGCTTGGCCAAAACCGTGACGTCGACGAATTCCCCTGGCCGCAAAGAGAAGGCGGGATTGTCCAAGACGACGCGCGCATGCAGCGTGCGAGTGGCTTGATCGATCTGCGGATTGACGAATCTGAGCGGGGACTTGATCTCGCTTCCCTGACTCGTCTTGACAATAGCCACATCGCCGTCCTTCACCCATTTCAGTTGCTCGGGATACAGCGCGACATCAACCCAAACCCGGGAAAGACCGGCCATAGACACCACATTGGTAGCCGCATTCACGGCACTCCCGACACGAGCGCCGATCTGTGTGGCGAAGCCGCTGCGAGAGGCGTGGACGGTAATCACATCCGACGCCCGTCCCGTTTTCACAACGCGATCCAGTGCCCCCGGACTCAGCCCCGCCGCCAGCAGCTTGTCGCGCAAACGGATACGGTCGCGGACAAGAATATCGACAAGATAAGCCTGCTGCGTCGATAGTTGCTTCGGCAGGATTTGCCGCAAAGCGCCCTGTTTCTCGTCCGCCATCAGGTCTAGCGGAATTTTCAGGTTTTGCAGCGTCTGTCTTTGCCGGGTCAAGAGATCGATGTACTCGTTTTGCCGCTGGAACAGGTCTTCCGAATAAATTTCGTACAGCGCTTGGCCCGCATGGATTTCCTGCCCTACGTAATCGACATCAAGCTTGCGCAATATGCCTTGCGCATTCGGGCTGACATTGACGATGGAGCTTTCATCGACCGCAACGCTGCCATAGGTATCCACTTCGCGGCTCATCACCTCGTTCCGCGCCACGGCGAGCCTGATCCCCAAACGCTGTATCGAAGCGTTGTCTACCTGGACGCCGGCCGTCATTCCGTGTTCATGCCCATCCGGCTGTTCCACCAAGTCCATGCCGCAGATTGGGCAGCTTCCCGGGTGATCTTGGAGAATTTGCGCGTGCATGGGACACACCCATAGCCTTTGGGCGGGCTTGCCTGGGGCTTGTACAGCGCCCAATCTATCGAGGCTACTGAGCGCAGGCGCCGCCGCGCTGCCTTGCCACCTGACGACAATATACTTACTGGCGAACACAGCCGCGCCCAAAAGAGCGATAAGAACGGCTGCCCCGATGAATGCCTGACGCTTGCGCGCTTGCTTCATGCTGACAATCCTAAAACCGGCGCCTTGCGCCCCAGCACCGCCAGATAGCGGGCTAGAGCGGGAACCATTGAGAGGGTAAATCGGCTTTCGCGCCAAGAAGCTCTCAGCATGTTAGCGCTGCGCCAACACGCTAGAGTGACTCTTAGCGATAGCCAGAAAACCTTGCGAAAAGGCTCAAAACAAAGGGGGGCAACGCCCCCCTTTGTCCGAGAACGGCGCGATCAGGCCACGTTAATCCGCGTCCTTGCCGTTCCGACCACAGCACCGGTAATCCAATGCATGAACTCCACGGTAACCGTATACGTTCCTGTGGCTGTCGGCTTTAAGATGCAGTCGTAGCGTTCGGCCGAACACGCCTCGATGGACGTAGGATAGATCGGAGTTGGGAGCGGACGCCCGTCCGAAGCCACGACAGTGGCCGTCAATCCGCCGAAGGTGATGCGCTGCGGGAAATAGCCGGCACAGATGTAGCGCACCAGCAAGGTCTGGCCTAGGGTCATATTGACGGCGATGCCCGGAGCCGTTAGCGCCGAAGTGGCGCCGTCCACCCCGGTAATAATGAAATACTTCGGATTCAGGTCATTCAAGCCCACATCACCGCCGCAGGTGCCCGCGTTCCATGGCAGCGTATGCCAGGCTGGATCGATCTCGTCGCAAGCCCAGATGGCCTCCACGTCATATGTCGGCCCGCCGGCAAAGGCACGCTTGGTTCCCGGCGGATCGTTGGGATCGGGCACGGGATCGACGATCAGCGCGCCGTACATCCCCATTTCCGCATGCAGCACCGTATTCACATGGCAGTGGTAGAAGTAAGTTCCCGCGTGGGCTGGACGCCATTGATAAGTATAGGTGCCCCCTTCGACGTCCCATGAAATATGCCCCACGCCGTCGTTTTGCCAGGACGGCTCGATGCCGTGATGGTGCACGGTGTGCGCCCACATATTCCCGACCGACAACACGGTATGGACGATCTGCCCCTCCGTGACCCGCATCGCGGGTGAAGGAAACTGGTTGCCTCCCATCCCGCCGCCCGATGTATCGGTATATCCCCAGATCGTCACCACGGTTCCATCGTCCATGGTTATGGAGCCGTTCATATAAATACCGCGGTTGTAAACGACATCCGCCGTCACCAAACCCGGCGTTGCGGGATGGCCTGGATACACGTAACAGGTCTGCCCCATTCCGCCACTACTCTTAGTCATTGCCATTTCCGTTCCCCTTATATGAATTCAATATCGGTCATCGCACCGAACAAATACAAGCCGCCACCTGCGGTCTGCGTCATCTCGTTATGCAGATGCATCGGATAGGTTCCGCTGGTGACGGGGGGATAGGCGTCCGGTGGAGCCTCGAACGGATAAATGGCATCGATCTTGCCCATGGAATTGCTCAAGTTCAGAACATCTTTTCTCCAATTCGGGATAATTTGCCCGTTCTTGGTCAGCCAGATGAAATGGTTGCCATGGCAATGAACCGCATTCGAGCCCATGCCGGCATTCAGCATCCGCACCAAAGCGGCGTCGCCTATGCTGCCCACGAGTTTGGTATTGAGGTTCGCCATCGCATCGATGGTCGGATCGCCGTTGCCTGCCGCGCCGGGCGGTCTCGAACTCAGGCCGTTGATCGTGAAATATCTCGGCTTGTACGCTGTAGTCGGGGTTGTGCCGTTTTGCACGGCGGTATTCCATGCCGGATCGATGTCGTTAAACACCCAAAACAGTTGGTTAACGAATGTCAGGCTACCTGCATAAAGCTGATTGCTGCTGCCCAGCGGCATCACGGCGAAGCCTCCGTGCAAGCCGACGACCCGGTTATAGGGCGCATTGAGCTTATCGTAAAATAGATAAGTTCCAGCCGTATTGGGTGTAAAGCTCACTGTCTTGGTCTGGCCGCCCGCGATCGAACCGCTATCCACAACACCGTCGATGACAAAACTGTGTGTCGTGGTCAGCGTGTTCACTATCGTGACGGTAACGGTATCGCCCTGCCCGACAACCATCGGCGTCGCCGGCACGGCTAAGGTAGTACTCGAATCGCTAAAACCCTTGAAAAAGACGCTAACGCCGTCAGGCTGAACGATGTTGCCCGAGGTAATATAATAAGTCTTGCTGACACTGGCCGCGTAGCTTCGCCCCGGCCACGACAGCAGGCCGGTTGCGGCCGCTGCGCTAGTCAGACCAGCCACCCCCATTTTTTTTAAAAAGACTCTCCGCTCCACTTTTACCTCCTTTAAGGTAGATTATTCGGACTTTGCCGGTACAAGCTATTTTTAATATTAGCTTTTTATAATATAATTTATTGCCGTTCCAGGTGGATTTGAACCCGGATAAGCATTTTTCCTCGGGAGAAATACTGGACTAAATATAAAATTTTGTACATGGTCTTTAAATACCATCTACTTTAGTAATTTAGTATTATTAATTCGATAGATCGCAAAATCGGAATAGCTCTATTTCACCATCGGAACACACGGATTACGCACGGCGATTCAGCCGCCAAGAGGCCTCGGTTTATTTGGAACGCGGGCGCTCGGACGGTTTATAGTTGCTAAAGTGCCCTTCGCGTGCAGCCTGCGTCCTGGCGCTCGACAAAACACTAGCGATTTGTCCCTGCGGGGCCGTTAAAGAAATCTGTTTTTCCAACTGCAAACTACCGCAGCCCGGACAACTCGGGATCTCAGAGCCTCTTACCAACAATTCGAAGGTTTTCTTGCAGTCGCTGCAACGATAATCATAGATCGGCATACATTTCTCCTGTCGCTCAAGTCAATAAAAACAGCTAGAGACGGCGTTAGCAAATTCAATGCCCATACAGCCCGCAGCCATGCGGACGGCCCATCTTGCTCGTTCAGCCGAGTTGGCATCCTCGCCGCGCAGCCCGAAATGAATGAGTTCGCTCATTTTTTGTTCGAAACGCTACAAACGCTTCAAAACACGCTTTTCCCCAAGGTCAGGGTAATTCACAAGATCACTTCCACAACAAGGCGTTACGCAGGAAATCACGATTGGCATGGGAATTGCTGATACTTGCCTAAGCGAATTCGGGCGCCCTGCCCCTCTTAAACAACGACGGCGAAAGCGTATATGTTAAAACTGCCCATTTACCTCGACTACTCCGCCACCACGCCGGTTGAGCCGCGAGTTGCGGAAAAGATGTTTGTTTATTTGACGGAATCTTTCGGCAATCCGGCGAGCCGATCCCATGCATTCGGCTGGGAAGCGGAAAAGGCGGTCGAAAATGCGCGCGAGGAAGTCGCTCGATTGGTCAACGCCGACCCCAAGGAAATCATCTGGAC
>JAIOJO010000542.1 GCA_019911985.1 Sulfuricellaceae bacterium
ATGCACCTCGATCCCGGCAGCCGCCAACGTCCGGGCCACCACATCGCCGGTGCGGTGTTCCTCGAAAGCCGTTTCCGGGTGGGCGTGGAGGTCGCGCCGCAGCGCGGAAAATCGGGGTAGGTTGTCGAGCAAGGCGGGAATAATGTGCATCGGTTCAAAAGTCCAAGGGCAGATAGAAAAAAACGAAGCGGCCGTCCTCGATGTCCACCATCAGCGTCGCGCCGTGGTAGAGGCCGTAGTCCACGTAACCGGGCACCGCGCTCGCCGCGTGGCACTCGCTGGAGTGCTGCGGAGACTCGAAATCCCGGTCGCGGTCATACCAGGATAGCAGCATGTGCTCGCCCAAGCGGACGCCGGCCTCGGCATTGGCTAGCCGCATCGCCTCCAGGTAATCCTGCAGGGGCGGCCGGGGGTCGAGCTTCGCCACCGTCACCCCGGATAAATCGGCGCTCGCGCGCAACGCGCAGACGGGTTTGGTGTCCATGGCATCCATCGTGAAAGGAAACGCCAGCCAATGATAAGCGACGAGGCGGAGCTTGAATAGGTTTTGCTGGGAAGGCCGCGTCTTGCATTAGGTGTATTCCGCAATCCGGGTAATGATTATGTACGAATCTGTATAGCAAGATTCGGGTCGCGCATGAGCGCATAAATCTCCATATTAGACCTGCCCGTACTGAAGCAAATTATTGCCTGTACGAAAATTCAACTACGAGAAGGATCGCACTATGCCTGCACTGTCCAACAAAGTCGCTATTATCACTGGAGCCAGCTCCGGAATCGGTTATGCAACGGCAAAACTATTTGCCAGGGAGGGCGCCAAGGTCGTCGTCGCCGCGCGACGCCAAGCGGAACTTGATGCGATCGTCGGGGAAATCGTCCATGCGGGTGGCCAAGCCGTCGCGCTTGCCGGCGACGTCAAGGACGAGCCCTTTGCAAAAGCCCTGGTCGAGCTGGCTATAGGCCGCTTTGGCGGTCTCGATGTAGCCTTCAACAACGCTGGCACGACCGGCGAGATGGGAGCCACGCCCGATGTTTCGCTTTCGCAGTGGGAGGATACGATCAGAACCAATTTGACGAGCGCTTTTCTCGGGGCGAAGTATCAAATCCCCGCGATGCTTGAGCGGAAAAGCGGGTCTGTGATCTTCACGTCGACTTTCGTTGGCTATACCGTCGGCCTACCGGGCATGGCCGCCTATGCGGCGAGCAAGTCCGGGCTCATCGGGCTCACGCAGGCGCTCGCTTCCGAGTTCGGTCCCAAGGGTGTCCGGGTGAATGCCCTCCTGCCAGGCGGCACGGATACGCCTATGGGACGAGCCTTCGCCAATACACCGGACACCTTGGCCTTTGTCCAAGGGCTCCACGCCCTGAAACGCTTGGCTTTGCCGGAAGAGATTGCAAAATCGGCCCTCTACCTGGCATCCGACGCCTCAAGCTTTACTACCGGCTCGGCGCTGTTGGCTGACGGTGGGGTGTCGATTAACCGAACCTGAATGCGTGCGGACAAAGAGGACTAAACGACAATGCATATCAAGGAGCCTCTGATTAAGTCGCACGGGGTCGCGACGGGGTTTTGCGGGATGCCGGGCACGAAGCGAGACGCGCGGTGTGGTCATTCCACACAAGCGTCGAGCGACACCGCCCGGCGCCCGCAAGACCCCGTCCCGTAAGGG
>JAIOJO010000543.1 GCA_019911985.1 Sulfuricellaceae bacterium
TCACCGCAAGTGAGCGACGCCGACATCAAAAAACTGGTTCACTGGGTTTTGTCGCTCAAGTAAATCGGGATTTTTGAGGTCGAGAAAGCCAGCCTCTAGGCTGGCTTTTTTGTTCCTGCGCGGGCAAGGGCAGGGCAAAAAAAAGCCCCGAAACCGGGGCGGAATTCTTACAGAAACAAGCATCACACATGAGCCCCCATTCTAAAACAGAAGCCAGCGAGAATGCTAGTACTTTTTTACTAGGCGGCGGGAGCGTTTTATACCGGTTTACGGTTCCTGGTGTTTGGTGATGCCTTGCTTCAAGGCCAGGGTGGCGACCTGAACCCGGTTATCCAAGCCTAGCTTGTCGAGAATGCTGCGCAAGTGGTTGCGCACGGTATTTTCCGACAGGCCCAGCGCATTGCCGATAGCGCGGTTGCTCATGCCTTGCACGACATAGGTAACGATTTCGCGCTCGCGCTGGGAAAGCTTATCGAAGGCGCCGTGCATCAGCTCGCCGCTGGCCATCTTTTGCATAACATGGGCGGGAAACAGGCTATCGCCTTCATGGATGGCGTGGATGGCGCGCAGAATTTGTTCCGGCTCGCTGGTCTTCAGCACGTAGCCGTCAACCCCGCGGTTGATGGCCTCGCGGATTTCGTGGTCTTCTTCCGCGACGGTGAGCATGATGACCTTGATCTGGTGCCGCTTCAGGTCGGGCACCAAATCCAAGCCATCGCTTTTCTGCAGGTTGCGGTCAAGCAGCGCAACGTCGGCTGCGCCGCCTTCGGCTAGCCATTGCAGGAGCGAGGCGGCGTCGGCGAATTGGCCGGCAACGCGGATTTCCGCGTTGTTGTCGAGGAGATGAGACAAACCCTTGCGAAACAGGGGATGGTCATCGATCAGTACCAGGGAAATGGTCATATCAATGTTTGCTGATGCGCTCCTTGCGCGCTTTGGCGACCAGGTAGTCTACCGTAAGGAACATATCGTTGAAATTGCCCGTCATGGACCCGGAGGTCAAGTACTTGCCGTCCACGACTATGCTGGGCACGCCTTGAATGCCGTATTCGCTGGTGAGTTGCGTGGCGCGCTGGGCTTTGTTTTGCACCGCGAAGGAGCGGTAAACGTCGAGGAATTTTTGCCGGTTTACACCTTGTTTGGCTATCCAGTCGGCCATGGTTTTTTCGTTGCTGAGGTCGATCTTTTGTACGTGTATCGCGTTAAATACCGCACTGTGCAGTTTTCCTTCCAGGTTCATGGCGTCCAGCGCGTAGAACAGCCGGGTCAGCGGTAGCCAGGCATCCTGAAAAACGCCGGGGATGCGGCGAAACTCGACGTCCTTGGGCATTTTTTTCAACCAGGCATTGATGCTGGGC
>JAIOJO010000544.1 GCA_019911985.1 Sulfuricellaceae bacterium
AGGATGCAACCGGTTTGAGTAGTTTGCTTTGTTCGTCCAGCAAGCCTATCCATGCCATCTTCATGCCGCCGAAATTCACCGCGTCGCGGCAGATTTGCGGGAACAGTTCCGCCTCGCTGCCGCTGCACCGCAATGGAGAAGTCGTCGGCGCGTTCTCCCTGTATTCCTCCGAGATCGGCGCCTTCGACGAAGCCGCGCGCAATCTACTGCTGGAAATGGTGACGGACATCGACTACGCGCTGAGCAGCTTCGAGCAGGAAGCCCGGCGCAAGCAAGCCGAAGACGCGTGGAGCAAGCTCTCGCAAGTCGTCGAACAAAGCCCTAACGCGATACTCATCACCGATCTCGCCGGAAAAATCGAGTACGTCAACCTGGCCTTCGTCCAAACCACCGGTTACACCCTCGCCGAAGTGATGGGGAAAAACCCCAGCCTGCTGCAATCGGGCAAAACCCCGCACACCCGCTATCAAGACATGTGGGCTCACCTGAACCGCGGGGAAAGCTGGCAAGGCGAACTCATCAACAAGCGCAAGGACCATACGGAATACGTCGAGTGGACGAAGATCTCGCCGGTCCGCCAGGAAGGCGGCAGCATCACCCACTACGTGGGCATCAAGGAGGACATCACCGAACGCAAGCGTACCGAGGAGCGCATTCAATATCTGGCGAATTTCGATACCCTCACCGGACTGCCGAACCGCGCCCAGCTCGAAGACCGCGCCAAGTACGCCATCGGTTTGGCGCAACGCAGCCAAGGGTCGCTGACAGTGATGTTCCTCGATCTGGATAATTTCAAGGACATCAACGATACGCTCGGCCACACTGTCGGCGACAGCTTGCTGATCGAGTTGTCACAGCGCTTGGGCAAGACGCTGCGCGAAGAGGACACGGTGGCGCGGCTGGGCGGCGACGAGTTCATTCTGTTGTTGCCCGGAGCGGATGCCCCCGGGGCCGCCCAAGTGGCGCAGAAGCTGCTCGACGTCATCGCCGAACCTTATCAGATCGAGCAACACGACCTGAACTTGACGGCATCGATAGGCATAGCTCTGTATCCCGACGATGGCCATGATCTGGAAACGCTCTCCAAGAATGCCGATACCGCCATGTATCGCGTCAAACAGGACGGCCGCCGCGGCTACCGTTTCTTTACCGCGGAGATGCAAGCGCGCTCGGCGCGCACGCTGCAACTGGGGAACGCGTTGCGCCACGCGCTGGAACGCGGTGAATTGCAGGTGCATTACCAGCCTCAGCTATCCATGAAGGACGGCCGCATCGTCGGAGCGGAAGCCTTGCTGCGCTGGCGGCATCCTGAACTGGGCGCGGTATCCCCGATGGAATTCATCCCGGTCGCGGAAGACAGCGGACTGATTTTGCCGATCGGGGAGTGGGTGCTGAAGCAAGCGGTGCAGCAGGCAAAAAGCTGGCGCGACGGCGGCCTCGCCGCCCTGGTCATGGCGGTAAACTTGTCCGCCGTGCAGTTCCGCCATCACGACCTGCCCGATTTGATCGCGCGCATACTCGATGAAGCCGGCTTGCCGCCGGAATATCTGGAACTGGAGCTGACCGAAGGCGTGGCGATGCACGATCCGCAAACCGCCATCGCCGTGATGGACAAGTTGCACGAGCGCGGCATCCGCATGTCTATCGACGATTTCGGCACAGGCTATTCGTCGCTGAGCTACCTGAAAAAATTCAAGGTCTACAAACTCAAAATCGATCAATCCTTCGTGCGCGACATCGGCACCGACCCTGAAGACAAAGCCATCGTCAGCGCCATCATCCACATGGCGACGAGCCTGGGCCTGAAAACCATCGCCGAAGGCGTGGAAACGGAGGGGCAACTGGCGTTCCTGCGCGAGCAGGGTTGCGACGAGGTGCAGGGCTACTACTTCAGCAAACCGCTGCCCGCCGACCTGTTTGCGGAGTTTGTAAGGGCGAGCCTACGGTGAAATCGCATAGTCATGGCGACTGGATCACGGTAGTTGCGAATGAATCCATGAAGTTTGCGGCCCGATCTAGGAGCAAAATCCGGAACATCGCCCGCTAAGCAAGCCAGATAGCATGATGTCCGCTCCTCAGCCTAAGCCGACTTTCCCAAGTTCAAAGATCATGGCTGCTTCAGGTTAACAAGTGAGCTTAATGTTAGTATGTGCCGGAAAAAGTTAACGACCCTCGCCTAAAGGCGAGGGCTTAAGATTACGGCTCAAGCCGGTACTTGTGTCGGCTTGCACCGACTTACACCACCTTGAAGTTGTCATCCGGTTCCTCCGGTTTCTGATCTTCGATGTACTTGGCGTGGAAAAATTGAATTGATCGAAGATTAAGGAGAGTGCCTTCGATTTCGACAAAGACCTTACAGGGGAATTTTGGGAAAAAATTAAGCTGGATGCGCTACCTTTGCATACCACCGATGTCATGCGAGTCCAGCTAGTTAAACGCCCAACCAACAAAGTCAAATACTTGGTGATTCGGGTATTGAGTTATAACACCGAAAAAATTGATACCCCAATTAGTGAGAGTGATATTCGTAAGTTTGCGATTTTTGATATTCAAAATGGCACGGTTAAATCGCAGCACCAATTTGAACTCCCTTTATAGCGACGAAAGATAATTCCATCCATGACTGAACTAGAACAAAAGAAACTGGGTGACACACTCTGGAACATCGCCAACCAATTCCGCGGCGCGATGAATCCCGATGACTTTCGCGACAATATGCTGTCGTTCCTATTTTTGCGCTACCTCTCGGGCAACTACGAGACGGCGGCCATGGATGAGGTGAGCGCATGACGCAGCTCATTCTCTACACCAGCGAAGACGGGCAGGCCCAGGTGCAACTGCGGGCCGACCGGGGTACGGTCTGGCTTACCCAGTTGGACATGGCGGAACTGTTC
>JAIOJO010000545.1 GCA_019911985.1 Sulfuricellaceae bacterium
GAGGATGAGGTCGCCGCGCCCGTTGGCGCCCGGATTGAATTGGTAGGTGACGCCGCCCTTGGCCCAGAGGCCGGGTGAACGGTAGTCGCCGCCGTTGAGCGTCGTGCCGTCGAGTTGGACGATACCTTGGCCGTCGGCGTCAAGGATAGTATCGTTGCCATCATTGCTGTTGAGTTGGTAGGTGTCTACGCCCAGCCCGCCTTCGAGGCGGTCGGCTCCCTGGCCGCCTTCGAGCATGTCGTCTCCTTGGCCGCCGATGAGGGTGTCTCGCCCGTTGTCGCCTTTGAGTGTGTCGTTGCCCAGTTGGCCTTCGAGGGCGTCGTTGGCGGCCCCGCCGGCGAGGATGTCGTTGCCGCTGCCGCCGTAGAGGTGGTCGATCTTGTCGCCGCCGGCCAGGGTGTCGTCGGCGCCCGTACCGAAGTGGACTTGCCGCAAGGCGCTCACCGGCACGGATTGGATGTTGCTGTCGTTGCCGAGCAGGACGGTGTAGCCGCTGGCATCGTCCTTGAACGCGTATTGTTCGCCCTTGTAGTCGATCTTGACGGGGGTTTTGTCGTCTTTGTTGAAGTAATCCTTCCAACTCAGCAAGGCGGCACGATCAGCCAAGTAAAGGTCGCTGAGGTTGCCCGTGCCGGTGGCCGGATCGTAGAGGTCGAGTTCGCCGTGGGCGTTGAATGGAGCGTAGAGCCCGGCGTCGCCGACGAGGGCGAAGGGGTTGAGTTCGTTCAGGGCGTAGCGGGTGGCGATATCCGATTTGGCGAGGGTGGCGATGTCGGAGGCGGACTTCGTGGCGAGGGATGTGATGGTCAATAAACCGGCGCTGCTGGAGGAGAGTGTCGCTTGCAGGTCGTAGAGGTGAGCGTAGAGATCGTCGCGGGTGGTTTCAATGGCAGAATAGGTCTTGCCAAACATCTTGCCTACGGCGGCCAGCGCCGTTTCCAGGCTGTTGGCGGCGGTGTTGGAGGCGGCTTCGAGGATGGCGGTGATAGTGCCAACGCTGGCATTGGGGTCAACCGTGGCGAAGAGTTTGTAGAGGGCGAGAGCGTCGGTGAGCACCTGCTGGCTGTGGTTCAGCGCGGGAGGGGCGGATAAAATCAAGGCAGGATCAAGCTGGTTTTCAATGGCGATGTGAATAGGCGGAGAGAAATCGTTGCCCAGTCCGGCAATCGGTGAGACACCTGCATCGGCGCGCAGGCTGGTGATCTTGGCGGCGTCGGGCGTAGTAGCAATGCCCAGCGCCTGCATGATCTGGGAGACGATGCTGTTGTTGCCCGGCGCGTTGTAGAGATAGGCATGGCTGATGCTGTTGGGGAAGTCGGCTACCAGTCCGGCGGCAAGATAGCCACCGAGGGAGTGGCCGCTGACGGTGAAGCCGGGTGTGAGGGTGCCGTCCCCCAGCCACTGGGTAACCTTGGCCTTGAGTGACTGGTACTGCGGATTGAGCTGGGAGGGGGTGCCGTTCAGGATGAGGTAGTCGGCGAGGAAGTCGGTGGCACCTTGGGTGCCGCGGATGGCGAGGGTTTTTTGGCCGGTGGCGATTTCCTGGAAGACGGTGGCGGAGACGCCGGTGACGGGGTCGGTGTAGGGGGTGCCGATGACGGTCCACTTGGAGGCAAAGTCTGCGGCTTGGAGGGGGGACATGCCTTTGCCGCCGTCTTCCAAGGCATCAGTATAGCTTTTACCCGATATTCCAGCAGTCAAATTGGCATATGCAGCAAGTGCAAGTTCAGCTTCTGTGTAGATTTCCGAAATCGTGCTCATTTTTTATCTCCATTCACGAAAATTGAGGATTCAAAATTTGATTCTTTGGTTGGATCCGGACACATAAAACCCGACCCATACCATGGCCCAGGTAAATCTCCACCAGATCGCACATAGCGGGTGAGTTCCCCTAGCACTTTCCCATCACTACGCCGAACGATTCGATGCTGCTTTCTATACATTGTTGGATTTCCTTTCCGGTAGTAATAGGTGTCAGACACGTAGTAATATTCATCCGATGGTTTTGCCTGCGCCTTATCCGGAATCCATACCCTTCCAGCCTTATCCAAAAGGTACGCCGGCAGCTTCACCGTCTCATACACCCTGACCCCACCATCCTTAGCGCAGAGTTCACGCACTTGATGGTCAAGCCACAACTTCTCCCCGGCGACCAGCCAGAACCAGCCCAGAAATCCCGCCGCTCCCACGGCGAAAATCAGCTCCTTGTAGAGCGGCCTCCTCGCCCGGCGCAACAACCGCTGTACGGCCAGCAGGGCAAAAACCGGGATCGCCACCCAGTAAATGACCATCAAAAGGAGGCTCATGCCGCCAACCTCCATGCAGTATCGTCCGTCGCTTGACCAGCAAAGATGTCATTGCCGCCATAGAGATGGTCGATCTTGTCACCTCCAGCCAGGGTGTCGTCGGCGCTCGTGCCGAAGCGGACTTGCCGCAAAAGAACCAAAGGGGTCAGCCTCGCTTCATTTTTTCTCTTGATCGACATATTCATCCTCTCCTGTTCAGAATCCGAAATCGGTTTGCGTTTCTGTATCGCTGGATTGATCCGTTTTGCCTACTGGCCTCCCTAGACACTTCTGGGTACGTGATTCCTGCCGCCGTACAAATCTTGTCACTGAAAGGGTCTCCGCCCAGCGGCTGCCCCTACGATAGGGCCAGCCGAATGCCGGCAAGGGATTCTTCTTCATTGGATTGCTCCTTCATTCATTCTTGTCCAATATTAAACAAAGCGTTACACGGACAATGTTGAGGGCTGATGCTATTTTTCTCGCAGACCTTCATACATGCTTCGTAAGTCGGTTGCGATGCAAACCAATCCAAACCCATCCACCCACCTTTGCCGTCATAAATAACTTTTGGGCAATCCTCCCCGGCGCTCGCCAGCGACTCCCGCAAAATGGTTTTGTATTCCGGCTGCTTCAGGCTGCTGTTGAGGTTTTTAACGCTGGAGGCCAAAACAAAGCCTGACTTAAGGTTTTCGCCGTTGATCGCATCTTCATCAGACGCGGGGCTGATAATGAGGTTGGCTTCCTTTGCCATTAGGGTCAGCTTCGCTTCGTTTTTTCTCTTGAACACCATATCCATCCTCTCCTGTTCAGAACCCAAAATCGGTTTGCGTTTCCATATCGCCGGGTTGATTCGATTGGCCTGCCGGCCTCCCCGGCCGCTTCTGCGTGCGCCTGATCCCTGCCACCGCGCATATCTTGTCACCGAAATCGATCACGGCTCGGGCTATCGGGTATATTTCATGCAGCGCGGAAAGAGAGTAGTCGTGCTCTTGGCGGGCGGCGACAAGCGGACGCAGGACTTTGATATCAAACGGGCGATTGAGATCGCCAAGGACTGGAAGGAATAAATTATGGCCGAGAAATTTTCCCGTTGGGACGTGGTGGATTATCTCGACACGGCGGAAGATATGGCGCTGTATCTGGATGCCTGCATAGAGGAAGACCCCGGCGACGGGAGCTTGATCCGCTCCGCGCTGGGTGACATCGCCCGCGTCCGTGGCATGACGCAGCTTGCCCACGATACGGGTCTGACGCGGGAGGGGCTCTACAAGGCGCTCTCCGCCGAAGGCAACCCTGCGTTTTCTACCATCTTCAAGGTGGTTCGGGCCTTGGGGGTGAAGCTGCACGCCCGTTGCTGAATATTCATTATCTGGTTTCAGCCTCGCGTGGTACGCCTTTCCGCTCTGGAATGCACCCAGCTCGGCATTTACCGCGAGATGCTCGCGCAAGGTGTGCGCAAGGCTGAACTGGCGCGCCGTTTGGGTTGGCATTTGCCGCAGATGGATCGGCTGCTCGATCTCAACCACGCCTCGCGCTTGGATCAGATGGAAGCGGCCGCTCGGGCGCTGGGCAAGCAACTCGAAGTGGCTTTGCTGTAATTTCGCCGCCTCATTGCCCTTGATTTGGGTAGGAGCGATCTCCCGGTCGCGATGGGATTCTGAAAATCGCGACCGGGAGGTCGCTCCTACGCAACTGTGTTCGTTGACATTCATTCCACACCCTCCCGTTTCGGGCTGCCTTCGCCGGGTTTGCCGCCCAGCATGATGGCTTCGTCCACCTTGAGGCCCTTGGGCACTTGGTGGGTGATGAAGAGCACGGTGGCTTTGCCGCGCAGGCGGTTGACGGTGGCGGCGAAATGTTCGGCGGTGGCTTGGTCGAGGTGGCTGACGGCTTCGTCGAAGATGAGGATTTTGGGGCGCTTGAGCAGGGCGCGGGCGATGGCGAGGCGCTGTTTCTGGCCGCCGGAGAGGCCCGCGCCGTGCTCGCCGATTTCGGTCTGGTAGCCTTGCGGAAGTTTGTCGATGACGTCGTGGATTTCCGCCATGCGGCAGGCTTCCACCACCTGTTCGAAGCTGGCATGGGGGCTGGCCAGGATGAGGTTGTCGTAGACGGTGCCGGAGAACAACATGGTTTCCTGGGGTACGACGCCGAAGTAGCTGCGCAGCTCGTTGGCGGAGAGGTGTCGGATGTCGCGCCCGTCGATCAGCAGGCGGCCGTCGCTGGGCAGGTAGAAGCCTTGCAGCAGCTTGGCGAGGGTGCTCTTGCCCGAGCCGCTCGGCCCCATCAGCAACACGCAGCGCCCCGGCCGGACGGTGAAGCTGAGATTGCGGTAGAGGTAGGGCAGGTCGTCGCCGTAGCGGAAGCTGATGCCGTCCACTTCGATCAATCCCGACCCGCCGGGCGGACGCGAGGGGACAATGGAATAAGGCTCGCCCGGCACGCCCATGACGTCGCCCAGGCGCTTGACGGCGATGGACGCCTGCTGGAATTCCTGCCAGATGCCCACCAAGCGCATCACCGGCCCGGACAGCCGGCCGGCGAACATCTGGAAGGCGACCAGCATGCCGATGGTGAAGCGGTCGTCGCTCATCACCTGCCACGCGCCGACGCACAGCACGGCGAGGGTTTGCAGTTGATCCAGGGTATTGGCGGCGGTGTTGTAGCCGTTGGAGAGTTGCCGGGTGTTGAAGCCGGCGGCGAGGTAGTCGGCCAGATAGCCGCCGAAGCGGTGCTTGAGCTGGGGCTCCATTTGCAGGGATTTGACGGTTTCCATGCCGGAGATGTATTCGGTGAGGAATGCCTGGTTGCGCGCTCCCAGCAGGAATTGCCGGTTGAGCCGCTCGCGCAGCAAGGGCGTGACGGCGAAGCTCAAGACCGCGACGAGGGACAGCATGGCCAGCACGATCAGCGTGAGCGGCCAACTGTAGTAGAACATCACGGCGAGGAAAATCACCAGGAAAGGCAGGTCGAGCAACAGCGAGGCCGCCGTGCCGGTGATGAACTCGCGTATGGTTTCCACGCCGTGGATGCGCGCCACCAGGGTGCCGGTGGAGCGGTGCTCGTAGTAGCGCAGCGGCAATTCCATCAAGCGCTCGAAGACGCGGCTGCCGAGCACGGCGTCGATGCGGTTGCCGGTGTGGAGCACCAGGTATTGCCGCACCCAGGTCATCACGGCGGTGAAGATCATGAAGGCGGCCAGGGCCACGGCGATCACGGCGAGGGTGCTGGCGGTATGGTGCACCACGACTTTGTCGATGATGACCTGGGTGAACAGCGGGGTGGCCAGGCCGACCAGTTGAATCGCCAGGGAAGCGAGCAGGACTTCCTGCCACAGTTTTTTGTGCTTGAGGAGTTCGGGCACGAACCATTGGAAGCCGAAGCGGGGCGCGGCGGCGGGCTCGCCGTCGCCGCCCGCGTCCGCCCGTGCAGGAGTGGCGAGCAAGGCCCAGGGCTCGAAGGCGTCGAGCAGTTCGTCCGCCGGGATAGATTGCGGGGCAGTATCGCCGGGCCTGAAATAAGCCGCCTGCTCGCCGTCGCAGCGCACCACCAAGGCCAAGCGGCGCGCCGGCGGGGATGGCGACGCGAAACCTTGCGCCTTGAGAAAAACGAGATAGGGCACGGGCAAGCGCCCGATGCGGCCCTTGTCGAGCGGCTGCAACCCGCTTTTCAAACCCAGGCCAATAGCCGCCTGGCGCAACATGGCCAGGGTGTAGGGCGGAGGGTTTTGCTGCAGCAGCAGATTGGCGTCGAAAGGAATGCGGTGCACTTGGCACAGGCTGCCCAGCGCCCAAAGACTATCGTCCCGCTCCACTCCCCAATGGAGCAAATCTTTTCCCGGCTCTTCCGCCTCGCGCCATTTCAAGCGCCGCGCCAGCGGCAACAGCAAGCCGCCCGCCTTGGCATACCATGCCGCCCAGACGGAACGGTTCCGCCATGTCTCGGCCATATTTCCTCCCTGCATCTTCATCGGGGAGGATAGGCCGCCGTCCGGCGGGTGCCTGGACGAGGCGATGCGCTTGGGCCGCTAGGCGCTACGGCCGCGGCCCTTTCCTCCCTCAATTTTTTGCGGCCCTCTACGGGGCTATGCGGGGAAATCTAGCATGAACATCAGCGCTTGCCACCTACCAGAACAGGTAGTATTTGAGAATGCAAGCACTCGTAAAAACACCGCTTTTACAACACGAACCCGGAAAAACGGGAACGGAACCCCGCTATTCCGCTCGGCGGTTCTGTCTTATGACGAACTCGTAGCGGGGCTGTTTAATCGGGCCTAAATGTTGTTAGACGAAAACGTTTATCTGCGCCCCAGCGGCCCCGTTCGCCGGCCTCGGCCCCGAGGCCGCTCCGGCGCTAGCCTTAGCTTGTGCCTCTAGCCTAGGCGGCAAAGCAC
>JAIOJO010000546.1 GCA_019911985.1 Sulfuricellaceae bacterium
CGTCTACGACGAGAAAAGCCAGTCCTTCCTGGCGCCGAACGGCTCCATCGGCTTCCGCTGGGGCGAGGAAGGCAAGTGGAATCTGCTGCCGAAAAACGCCGCCAACCAGCAAGAAATCGTCGCCGAGCTCTCCTGCATCGCCGCCAAGGAGGACGTGGTATCGGTCGGCTTCCCGCACTTCAACCAGGGCGAAGACGAGCTGCTCTACCGCAATGTGCCGGTGCGCAAGCTGAAGCTGGCGAACGGCGAAGAGGCTTACGTCACCTCGGTGTTCGATATGCAGGTGGCGCAGTACGGTATCGACCGCGGCTTGGGCGGCGGCAACGTGGCGACCAGCTATGCCGACGCCGACGTGGCTTACACGCCGGCCTGGGCGGCCAAGGTTACCGGCGTTAAAGCCGCCGACCTGGAGCGCACCGGCCGCGAGTTCGCCTACAACGCCTCCAAGACCCACGGCAAGTCCATGGTCATCATGGGCGCGGCGATCAACCACTGGTACCACAACGACATGGCGTACCGTTCGATCATGAACCTGCTGCACCTGTGCGGCTGCGTCGGGCAGTCCGGCGGCGGCTGGGCGCACTATGTCGGCCAGGAAAAGCTGCGTCCCCAAGCCGGTTGGGCGCCCATCGCCTTCGCGTTGGACTGGCAGCGTCCGCCGCGCCACATGAACTCGACCTCCTACTGGTATTTCCACACCGACCAGGGGCGCTACGAAAGCGTCAAGGCCGACGAGCTGCTGTCGCCGGCCGGCAAGGGCAAGTACAAGGGCTACTCGCTGGCCGATTACAATGTGGTGTCCAGCCGCCTGGGCTGGCTGCCGACGGCGCCGCACTTCAACAAGAACCCGCTGGAGATCGTCGCCGAGGCCGAAAGAGCCGGCGCCACCGACGAAGCCGGCGTGGCCAAGCACGTCATCGAGAAACTCAAGTCGGGCGCGCTCGACGTGGCGTTCGCCGACGTCGATAACCCGGTCAACTGGCCGCGCAACCTGTTCGTCTGGCGCGCCAACCTGATCGGCTCGTCGGCCAAGGGCCACGAGTATTTCCTCAAGCACCTGCTCGGCGCCCAGAACGGCGTGCTGCAGGAGAGCGGGGCGGGGCGCGACAACAAGGAAGTCAACTGGGTCGAGGAAGCGCCCACCGGCAAGCTGGACTTGATGGTGGACATCAACTTCCGCCTGAATTCCACCGGCGCCTATTCCGACATCATCCTGCCGACGGCTACCTGGTACGAGAAGCACGACCTCAACACCACCGACATGCACCCCTTCATCCATCCCTTGGCGGAAGCGGTGTCGCCGGGCTGGGAGTCGAAATCCGACTGGCAGATTTTCAAGTCGCTCGCCAAGGCGTTTTCGCCCTTGGCCGAAAAGCACTTGGGCACGCGCAAGGACCTAGTGGCGCTGCCCATGCAGCACGATTCGGCGGCCGAACTGGCGCAGCCTTTCGGCGAGGTGAAGGATTGGAAGCGCGGCGATTGCGAGCCGGTTCCCGGCAAAACCATGCCCATCCTGAAGGTGGTCGAGCGCAATTTCGGCGACACCTACAAGAAGTACATCGCGCTGGGGCCGTTGATGACCAAGATCGGTAACAACATCAAGGGTATAGACTGGAACACCGAGCAGGAATACGAAGAGCTGAAGAAGCTCAACTATACCGTGAAGGAGCCGGGCGTTTCCTTCGGCATGCCGTCGCTGGAAGAGGACATCGGCGTGTGCGACGCGGTGATGCGCATGGCGCCGGAAACCAACGGCGAGGTGGCGCACAAGTCGTGGAGCGCCTTGTCGAAGAAAACCGGCATCGACCACCATCACCTGTACGCCGGGCGCCACGAGGACAAGATTACCTTCCGCGACATCCAGGCCCAGCCGCGCAAGATCATCACCGCGCCGACCTGGTCCGGCATCGAGTCCGAGCATGTGTCATATACCGCGGGCTATACCAACATCCACGAGCACATCCCTTTCCGCACCCTGACCGGACGCGCCCACTTCTACCAGGATCACGAGTGGATGCTGGACTTCGGCGAGGGCTTCTGCGCCTTCCGTCCGCCCATCGACACGAAGGCCCACGATTCCGTCGCCAAGTCCGTGACCGACAAGCCGCACCTGGTGCTGAACTGGATCACGCCGCACTCCAAGTGGGGTATCCACTCCACTTACCAGGACAACCTGCGCATGCTGAGTTTGTTCCGCGGCGGGCCTTACGTCTGGGTGTCCGAGGCCGACGCCAAGTCTATCGGCTTGCAGGACAACGACTGGGTCGAGGCGGTCAACGCCAACGGCGCCACGATGGCCCGCTGCGTGGTTTCCCAGCGCGTTCCGCGCGGCATGGCGATGATGTACCACGCCCAGGAGAAAAACGTCAACGTGCCGGGATCGCCTTCCACCGGCAAGCGCGGCGGCATCCTGAATTCGGTGACCCGCGTCATCGTCAAGCCGACCAATATGATCGGCGGCTATGCGCAACTGTCCTACGCCTTCAATTACTACGGCACCGTCGGCTGCCAGCGTGACGAGGTGGTGGTGCTGCACAAGGTAGACGACAGCAAGATCGATTGGCTGGAACGCGAGCTGACGCCGGAGCGCGAGGCGCAGCTCAACCCGGTCGGCGTCGGGCCGCGCTGAGCGCCGGATAAAACCATGTTAACCGCCAAGGACGCAAAGGTTCGCAAAGGAAAAATGGAAATCGCTATGCCTTCCTTCGCATACCTTTGCATCCTTTGCGGTAAAAGCCTTTAGGAGATTGAAATGAAAATACGTGCTCAATTCGCGCTGGTCTTTAACCTCGACAAGTGCATCGGTTGCCATACCTGCTCGGTGACCTGCAAGAATGTGTGGACCAACCGCAAGGGCGTGGAATACGCCTGGTTCAACAACGTCGAATCCAAGCCCGGAATCGGCTATCCCAAGCGCTGGGAA
Source organism: Sulfuricellaceae bacterium (assembly GCA_019911985.1). Lineage (GTDB taxonomy): Bacteria > Pseudomonadota > Gammaproteobacteria > Burkholderiales > UBA9220 > JAIOJO01. The sequence continues at coordinate 2,924 of JAIOJO010000546.1, forward strand.
GACCAGGACGTGTGGAACGGCGGCTGGATCAAATCGAACGGCAAGCTGGAGCTGAAATCCGGCGGACGCTTGTCCAAGCTGGTGAACATTTTCGCCAACCCCGACATGCCGCAAGTGGACGACTATTACGAGCCGTTTACTTACGATTACGCCCACCTGCAGAACGCCCCGCTCTCCGAGGCGGCCCCCACGGCGCGCCCCCGTTCGATGATAGACGGCAGCCGGATGGAGAAAATAAGCTGGGGCCCGAACTGGGAGGACGACCTCGCGGGCGAGTTCGCCAAGCGCAGCGTGGACAAGAACTTCGACAACATCCAGAAGCAGATGTACGCCGAGTTCGAGAACACCTTCCACATGTATTTGCCGCGCATCTGCAACCACTGCCTGAATCCGGCCTGCGTCGCCGCCTGCCCCTCGGGCTCGATCTACAAGCGCGAGGAGGACGGCATCGTGCTGGTGGACCAGGACAAGTGCCGCGGCTGGCGCATGTGCATCAGCTCCTGCCCCTACAAGAAAGTGTTCTACAACTGGGAGTCGGGCAAGGCCGAGAAGTGCATCGGCTGCTACCCCCGCGTCGAATCCGGTATGCCCACGGTGTGCTCGGAATCCTGCGTCGGGCGCATCCGCTACAACGGCATCATGCTCTACGACGCCGACAAAATCGAGGCCATGGCGAGCATGGACGACGTGCAGGACTTGTACCAGGCGCAGTTGGACATCTTCCTCGATCCGAAAGACCCCGAGGTGATCGCCCAGGCCCGCCGCGACGGCATACCCGAAGACTGGATCGTCGCCGCGCAGAAGTCGCCGATCTACAAGATGGCCATCGACTGGAAAATCGCCTTCCCGATGCACCCGGAATACCGCACCTTGCCGATGGTGTGGTATGTGCCGCCGCTCTCGCCGGTACAGACCCAGATCGACCAGGGCAACCTGCCCACCGGCCCGGACGGCGCCATCCCGCTGGCCGAGACGATGCGCCTGCCGGTGAAATACCTGGCCAATCTGCTCACGGCCGGCAAGGAAGCGCCCATCGTCAGCGCCTTGAACCGCCTGATCGCGATGCGCAGCTACCAGCGCTCGGTGCACGTGGAAGGCCGGGCGGACACCCAGGCCTTGGACGCCGCCGGGATCAGCGAAGACCAAGCCAAGGAAATGTACCGCTACCTGGCGATCGCCAACTACGAAGACCGTTTCGTGATCCCGACCGGCCATGCCGAAGTGCGCCTGGAGAATTTCTATGCCTACCAGGGCCAAAACGGTTTCACCTTCGGCAACGACAGTTCGGCGGGCATCAGCCCCAGTTCGCTGTTCCCCGAGCGCCGCAAGGACACGGTGGAATCCCTGGAATTTGCGCCTTCGGCGGACAAGGAATAAGGAGACGACCATGATGATCTATCGAATTTTGGCGGCACTGCTGGAATACCCGGACCAGAACCTGGTCGATAATCTCGGCGAAATTCTGCAAGCGCTCGACGACAGCCTGGATGTGTCCGTGGACGAGCGCGAGACCGTCCGCGCCTTCATCGCCGACTGGATGCTGGAGGATGCGACCGAGCGCCAGGCCGCCTACGTGCAGACTTTCGACATGACGCCGGAACATAGTCTGCATCTGACCCACCACTTGTTCGGCGACGACAAGAACCGCGGCCCGGCGCTGATCGATTTGTCCGAGTACTACAAGGGCTACGGCGTGGAGGTGGCGGGCAACGAACTGCCGGATTACCTTCCCTTGATGCTGGAATTCGCCGGCTCGCAACTCGACGAAACCGGCGCGCAGGTTTTTTTCAGCGACGCCGTCAAGGTGCTGGGCGTGTTGGGAAGCAATCTGGAAAAGGCGGGCAGCCCGTATGCCCCGCTGGTGCGCTTGATCGAAAATCGCGGGCGTTTATCCTGCCTGACGGCTTAAGGAGAAGAAAATGGACTTGCACAACTTTATTTTCGGGGTCTACCCCTATATCGCCACCACGGTGTTCCTGCTCGGCAGCCTGATCCGCTTCGACCACGAGCAATATACCTGGAAAAGCGATTCCAGCCAGTTCCTGTCGAAAAGCTATATGCGTTTCGCCAGCAACTTCTTCCATGTCGGCGTGCTCGGCTTGTTCGGCGGCCACCTGGTGGGCCTGCTGACGCCGCATGCCGTGTTTCAGGTCTTGGGCGTATCCGACATGACGCACCAGTGGGTCGCCATCGTCGCGGGCGGTATTTTCGGCTCGATGTGCTTTATCGGCGCCGCCGTTTTGTGGCTGCGCCGCCTGTTCAATAGCCGGGTGCGCGCCGCGTCGCGCTGGATGGACATCAATATCCTGGGATGGCTGGCGCTGACCGCGGCGGTCGGCCTCTCCACCATTCCGGTTTCCATCGGCCATGCCTCGGCAGACGATCCGCAGGCGATGATCGTGCTGGCGGAATGGGTGCAAAGCATACTTTACCTGCACCCCAGCCCCGATCTGATGCGCAGCGTGAACGGCATCTATAGGCTCCACGTGTTTTTGGGCATGTCGGTCTTTCTGTTCTTCCCCTTCACCCGCCTGGTGCATGTGTGGAGCGCCCCCTTCGGCTACCTGGGCCGCGCCTACCAGATCGTTCGCAGCAAGCGCTCGGCGGCGCGTTGAGGTAAAATTCCAGCGGCGCTCCACCGGCTGGCTACAGGCCGGTGGCCGTCGGTTAACCCTTTTCCTCCCCGAGCGGGAGAGGGCGTTCTGGAATTCCAGAGGCTCGGGTGGAGGCGCGGCTGGAAGGCCGTTGCGCGTTGCGTGCCGACTTGATTGGGATTGAGTTTTCCAATGTTAGTAGACCACTCCGATGTTTTTTTGTCCTTCGTCGATGAAATCGGCATTAACACCTGGGAGCCGATCATCGATGTCGGCAACCGCTCCGCCGATTTGCTCGGTGCCTTGATGGATCGCGACTACCGCAATTTATCCTTGCTGAATCCCTCCGCGCCGGCACTCGGTTCCGTGCAAATGCAGTTGGGATTGAGAGCGACCCGCGTCAAATGGTACTGCCATGAGATCGACTATTTTACGGTTCCCCATTCCTATCGCCTGTGGCACGACGGCGCCGTGTTCCTCCGGCTGCGCGACGAAGCGGAGCGAAAGCGTTACCTGAGCAAAGTCGAAGAGGCTTTGCATGCCGACGGCCACTTGATCCTCGGCGTTTACGACCAAGATCACGCAAGCCCGGAATCCGCAACGCTCGGCTACTCGCCGGAGGCTTTGCGCCAGGCGGTAGGCGATAGCTTCGACTTGCAGCAGGTGCGGCGGGTGCGGCCGCGGATGCCGGGCCGTCCGCATCCCGGCATGATTTATGGCCGATTTGTCAGGAAAGCCGCGGACACGTAATATGCCGCGAAGCCGGAAGGCAAGCAAAAAAGGCCAGGATAGGCCTTTGACATAGAATACTTGGAGTGAGACATTATGTTCCTTACGGTGCAGCGGAAAATCAACGACTTGCGCTTGCGCTCGGTCATCTACGCTAGCTTGGCCGCGCCGTTGCTGGTGCTGTGGCTGGTCGCTTACTATTCCTGGGCGAGTTGGCAAGACGATCAGGTCGCCCGGCTCGCGGTGGTCGCCAACGATATGGCGGATCAAGTGATCGTCGCGGCGGGCCAGCAGGCAATCGAGCGCGGCGCCACCGCCGGCGCGCTGAGCGCGTCCGGCCAGGCGGGGGACGCCTCGCTGGCGGCCATCCGAAATGCGCGCGCCCGCGGCTCCGCGGCTTGGCAAGCGGCGGTGGCGGATGCCAAGCGTTTGATCGCCGATCCACGCATCGATCCCGGTTTTGCCCTGGCCTACCGTCAGGCCCAGGAGCGCTATAGCGCCGTGGAAGAGGCGCGCCAGCGGGTCGATAGCAGCTTGGGCAAGGACGGACGGGATATTTCCGTCGCGGATTGGCTGGAAACCATGACGGCGTTTATCGGCGCCGGGGCCCGGATGCGCATCCGGGTTTTCGGCGGAAACGCCTTGCCCCAGGAAGTCAGTTATCCCAATTTGACGCTGAAGCACCAGGTTTGGCTTGCCAGCGAGTTTGCCGGCTTGGAGCGGGCCAACGTGGCTAGCCTGATCGGCGGCAATGCCGCTCTCGATCCCGAATTGAAGTCGCGCTTGCTGGCTTACCGCCAAACGGTGGATTCCAATATCCGCGAAATTCTTTTCCTGAAACAGATTCCCGGAACGGACCCGGCGCTTGTGCGGGCGGTGGACGAGATGGAGAAGGACTTTCTCGGCCGCTTTGAGCAGCAACGCCGGCAGATTTATGCCGAGGCCTCCGCGCCGGACGCGCCGGAAGGCCACCGCTACAGCCTAAGCCGCAAGGCCTGGTTCGACAGCTCGACCCAGGCCATCAATTCGATACTCGCCGTGGCCGAGGTCATGTCTAAAATCAGCCGTGCGCGCATCGAGCGGGTGGCGGCGTGGCGCAAGCTGCAAATGGTCGGTTATGCGGCCGTGTTTGTCCTGATGCTGACGGTGTTGATCGTCACGGTTCGGATGCAACTGGTCAAGCTGCGTCACCTCGACCGCCTGCGCGCATCGATGGAGGAGCTTGCGGCGGGCGAGGGCGATTTGACGCGGCGCTTGGATGCCTCGACGCGCGACGAGATCGGCCGCACCTCGGCCGCGTTTAACCGTTTCGTCGAAAAGCTGCAGGCGATCCTGAAAGACGTCAGCGCCGGCGCGGACAGCATGGCGGAGGCCGCCAGCCGCCAGGTGGACGTGGCCAAGCGGGTGAGCCTAAGTTCCGTTAGCCAAAGCGAAATGTCGTCCTCCACGGCGGCGGCCGTGGAGCAGGTATCCGTCAGCTTGGCCTCGGTGGCGGATAGCGCGGAGGAGGTGCGCAATCTGGCCCTGCAAAGCCTGGAGCAAACCCATCAAGGCAACGAGAGCCTGTCCGGCCTGGTGGGCGAAATTTCCGAGGTGGAAAGCTCGGTCGAGGCGATCTCCAGCGCGGTGGACGAATTCGTCCGCAGCACCCGGGACATTACCAATATGACCGGCCAGGTTAAGGACATTGCCGAGCAAACCAATCTCTTGGCGTTGAATGCGGCCATCGAGGCTGCGCGGGCAGGGGAGCAGGGGCGCGGTTTCGCCGTGGTGGCGGACGAGGTGCGCAAGCTGGCCGAACAATCCAGCCAGTCGGCCGGGGAAATCGCCCGGCTCACCCGCGTCCTCGAAAGCCGGTCCGGCGCGGTGGAGGAGGCGATCCGCCAGGGACAAGGGGCTTTGCAGAGCAGCCAGGATCACCTGGAGAA
>JAIOJO010000547.1 GCA_019911985.1 Sulfuricellaceae bacterium
GTTGGAAGTTTGAGGGGGGCTGCTCCTAGTACGAGAGGACCGGAGTGGACGAACCTCTGGTGTACCGGTTATCATGCCAATGGTATAGCCGGGTAGCTATGTTCGGAAGAGATAACCGCTGAAAGCATCTAAGCGGGAAACTCGCCTCAAGATGAGACTTCCCAGGGACTTGATCCCTCTAAAGGTTCGTCGAAGACTACGACGTTGATAGGCAGGGTGTGGAAGCGCAGTAATGCGTTAAGCTGACCTGTACTAATTGACCGTGTGGCTTGATCCTATAACCTTAAGTGGTTTGAAAAGATACATCGAAATATCCAAGACTTTACTTCTTCCTTTTGAGTTGGTTGCGAATGCCGCAGCCAACAGCCAGTTATGCTTGGCGGCCATAGCAAGTTGGAACCACCTGATCCCATCTCGAACTCAGAAGTGAAACGACTTAGCGCCGATGATAGTGTGGTCCCCACGTGAAAGTAGGTCACTGCCAAGCTCCTCTTAAAAAAGCCCTGTCGTATAGACAGGGCTTTTTGCTTTTCTACGTCCTAATCGGTTTCCTTTTTTAGCGTAAGGCCCTCCGCGTAGAGTGCATTTTTCTTTTCTCCAGATATTGCTGCAGCCAGTTTCACGGCTTGTTTTAGCGGTAGCTCCGCGACTAATAGCGCCAAAACCCGCTTGGATTCATCGCTGATCCCTGCTGCACGCATTTCGGGCGGTTTGCCTGAAATGAGTAAGACAAACTCACCCCTTTGCCGGTTGCTATCGGCGTTAAGCCAATCGAGTACATCGCCTAAGGCGCAGGAATGAATGCTTTCAAAGGCTTTGCTTAACTCCCTTGCGATAGTGATCTCGCGTTTAGAGCCCAAAATATCGGCTAAGTCGGAGACGCACTCCAAAATACGGTGCGGCGCTTCGTAGTAAACAAGGGTATGGGGAAAATCCTTAAAAGCCTCCAGTTCCTGCCTTCTTGAAGAGCGCTTGGAGGGCAGGAAGCCGTAAAAAAGAAAGTGCGGATCGGAGATGCCGGCGGCGGATAGCGCTGAAATGGCCGCGTTAGCGCCGGGAATAGGGACTGTAACTATGCCTTGCCGGCGGGCGACCGCGACAAGATAAGCGCCGGGATCGCTTATCGCTGGCGTGCCCGCATCGCTAATAAGCGCAACGGTTTTGCCTGCGTCCAATAGTGCAATGATTTTGTCCGTTGCGCTACGCTCGTTGTGCTCGTGCAGCGACAGCAATTTCGTGCTGATTGCGTAGTGGTTCAGCAAGTGCGATGCGTGGCGCGTATCCTCCGCCGCGATAAAGTCTGCCTGCGCCAAAATTTCCAGCGCACGCAGGCTAATGTCCTTCAGGTTTCCAATTGGAGTGGCAACCACATATAATGTCCCTTTCATATCGAGTTCCGTTTGCCGATGCAACGATTGTGGTCCTTTCTGGTGCTTGTAGTTGTTCTGCTCATACCTACGGGCTGTGCCTCGACAACGGGCTTACTCCGTGGGCTGGATAAACCGGTACAGTCGCCTTCGGTGCATAGTGCGGGGGCACAAGCCGTCACTAGACAGCCGATAGCGCGAGTCTCACCCGTTGCCGTGCAGCCCACACACAATTCAGCCGTTCCTCTCGGCCATGCGTCAACACAGCAGATTGCGCTTATCTTACCATTGCAATCCGCTTCATTCGGCCGTGCTGCAAAAGCTGTCAAGGACGGCTTTATGGCCGCCTTGGCTCAGCAGGGTAACAGCGATAGGCCGATTACTGTAAAAATATATCCTACCCGTGATCCCGCTGCAGAATCCCTGGCGGCATATCGTCAGGCGCAAGAAGAGGGCAGTCAACTGGTCGTCGGTCCTTTGACGCGCGATGCGGTCAATGCGCTGGCCACCAATGGACATCTCGATATTCCCGTTTTATCGCTGAATGTTTTGGACGATGAAACGAAAAGCCTACCCCCCAATTTATACTTGTTTGGACTGCCGCTAGAGGACGAGTCGAGGCAAGTAGCGCGGCTTGCCTATAGCGATGGCCTGCGAACAGCCGATATTGTGTATGCGCCCACGGCATTGGCTGAACGGATGAAAAAAGCATTTTCCGATGAGTGGCTATCGCTGGGAGGGCAGCTTGTGCGCGAACAGCCTTTTACCGTGAGCAAAGCTGGAATAGCGAATCTAGCTGAAAGTGAAGATACGACACCGGTCGACATGGTTTTTCTTGCCGCCGGCGCGGCTAAAGGGCGCTTGGTGCGCCCTCTGTTAAGCAATGACGTGCCGATTTATGCGACTTCGCAGATCTACGCTTACCGTTACGCTCCCCAGCTAAACTTCGGGCTAAATGGCATACGTTTTATCGATATGCCCTGGCTGTTGCAGCCAGACCACGCCGCAGTAATGCTCTACGCTAGGCCAAACGATAAAACAACGCCCGAGATGGCAAGGCTTTATGCCTTGGGAATCGATGCCTTCCGCTTGGCGACGGAACTGTTGGGCCTTCCCGCCAAACCGGTGCAGCCTTTGGATGGCGTGACCGGGAAGATTCGCTTAACAACTGAACGAAAATTTGTCCGTGAGTTGACTGAAGCTACCTTTAGGCAAGGACATGCCGAGGCTATGGCAAGGCCGTGAGCCAGGAAAGCGGTGCGAAGGCAGAGGATGCCGCGGCTGCTTATTTGGAACGACAAGGACTAAAAATCCTAAACCGTAACTACCGCTGCCGCTACGGTGAAATCGATCTAATCTGCCGCGATGGATCGACATTGGTTTTCGTCGAAGTGCGCTTGCGCACATCGGCGCGCTACGGCGGCGCGGCGGCCAGCATTACCTCGAAAAAACAAGGTCGGCTGCTGACCGCGGCGCGGCATTACTTGAGCAGCCTGGGTTCGATGCCGGAATGCCGCTTCGATGCGCTCCTCATTGAAGAGTTGCAAACGGGTCAGATGCAATGGATACGCAATGCTTTCGGTGAATAGCCGATCCGCCATGTAGGCGGCAAAGAAGGGAAAAACGCGGGTATGGATCTAATCGCAAGAATACATCATCACTTCAGCGAAAGCGTCCAAATGAAACTGGACGCAATGGAAGTGCTGGCCGAGCCGATAGCGCTGGCTGGAGAACGGATGGCGCAGTGTCTCCTGTCCGATGGGAAGATATTGAGTTGTGGTAACGGGGGCTCGGCTGCCGACGCCCAGCATTTCTCATCGGAGCTTCTTAACCGCTTCGAAATGGAGCGGCCCGGATTAGCCGCAATGGCGCTGACTACGGACAGTTCAACTCTTACCTCCATCGCCAACGATTACGATTTCGAACGGATTTTCTCCAAGCAAGTTTTGGCTCTGGGTCAGCCGGGCGACGTGTTGCTGGCGATTTCTACCAGCGGGAACTCGAAAAACGTCATAAGCGCAATGAACGCGGCCCACGAACGCGAAATGACCGTCATTGCGCTTACGGGTAAACAAGGAGGCGGCATGACGGATGCCATGGGGGAAGGGGATATTCTCATTTGTGCGCCGTGCGATAAGACGGCGCGAATTCAGGAAATACATCTGCTGGCAATTCATTGCTTATGCGATGCAATCGATTGTCTGCTACTAGGGGTTGAGCCATGATGCGTATAGCGGTTTTGTTTATATTGATTTTCTTAGTGCCCCAACTGCAGGGGTGTTTTCCTTTGGCGGCAGGCGGTGCGGTCGGCGGCGCCATCATGGCGAGCGATCGCCGGACGTCAGGGGCTTACGTCGAGGATCAGGAAATAGAAATTAAGGCCGCCAGCCGGATCGGCGAGAAGTTGGGCGATTCGGTCCACGTGAACGTCACGAGTTTTAACCGGAACGTGCTGCTTACCGGGGAAGCGCCGTCGGCGGAAGCGAAGAAACAAGTCGAGGAGTCAGTCCGCGGTGTATTGAACGTGCGCGGGATTTCAAATGAAGTGGCGATAGCCGGCAATAGTTCCTTTGCTTCCCGCACGAACGATGCCTATCTGACGTCCAAGATCAAGGCGCGCTACATCGACGCGAATAAATTTCAAGCCTTGTACGTAAAGGTTGTGACTGAAGACGGTGTCGCCTACTTGCTTGGCTTGGTTACGCATCAAGAAGCGGACGATGCCGTCGAAATTACCCGCACGACCTCGGGCGTACGCAAGGTCGTCAAAATATTCGAATATCTGGATTGATTTCGATTTACACGTCTATGTATTCCACCCCCTCATTCGAACGCAAAATATGCGATCAGGCGGAGTTGCCGCGCCGAGCCACCGATCTGCCTCGCCCGCTGGTTTTCACCAACGGCTGTTTTGATATTTTGCATCGCGGCCATGTTAGCTATTTGGCTCAGGCCCGCGCGCTGGGGGCCAGCCTGCTGGTGGCGGTGAATAGCGATGCTTCGGTACGGCGCCAGGGCAAGGGCGCGGATCGCCCCATCAATGGCCAAGAGGATCGCGCGGCTGTGCTGGCCGCGCTGGAAAGCGTCGATTTGGTGACCTTGTTCGACGATGACACTCCTCTCGCGGTGATTCTGCAATGCAAGCCCGATATTCTGGTCAAAGGGGGCGACTGGCAGCCTGAGGCGATCGTCGGCTCGCACGAAGTCCTCGCTTGGGGCGGGCAAGTGCATTCCATCCCCTTTCTTCACCAGAGTTCCACCACCGCCGTTCTGGCCAAGGTGCGCGGAGGCTAAGGCCTCACCGGGCAAGTGCGGAACCGGGCCTGAGAGCGAGCGGAAAACCGAAGCTTCCCACTTCATTTCTCGACGCTGCGGCGTATGCCGATAGCGTATTCAGATGTTCGTCTATCTATTTAAAGTGGCCATGACATGCTATCCGATCCGTTCCATCAACGCTTGATCGACTTGTTGCCCAAGGAGGATCTGCTCGTCGATCCATCCGATTGCTATGCCTACGGATATGACAATTCGCGCAAAGTGTTCCCCCCGCAAGCAGTGGTTTTCGCGCGGGATACCGAGCAGATTTCGAGAGTCGTAGCCTTGTGCAATGAATTTTCGATTCCCTTGATTCCGCGCGGACGCGGCACGGGCACGGCGGGCGGCAGTTTGCCCGAGCGGGGCGGCGTCGTGCTTTCCTTGGAGCGGATGCGGCGGATTGTGAAATTCGATCCGGCCAATCGGGTGCTGGTGGTCGAGCCGGGCGTGCTCAACCAAGAGGCGCAAGACGCCGTGCGGCCATCCGGATTTTTCTGGCCGCCCGACCCGTCCAGCAGTGCCTACTGCAGCATCGGTGGAAATTTGGCGACCGGGGCGGCTGGGCCTCACGCGGTGAAATACGGTACTACCCGCGATCATGTGTTGGGGCTGACCGCCGTTACCGGTGCCGGAAAAATCATCCACGCCGGTTGCTATACCACCAAAGGGGTGGTGGGCTACGACTTGACGCGCTTGCTGATCGGCTCGGAAGGAACGCTGGCGGTTATCGCCGAGGCCACGCTCAAGCTCACGCCGGAGCCGGCCGCGCGCGGGGGGATAACCGCGCATTTTCGCGATAGCGAAGCCTGTGCCGCGGCGATTGCGGCGATCATGGCTCAGCCCTATGTTCCCAGTGCGCTGGAGTTCATGGATCGCGCCGCATTGGAATTGGTGCGGCGTCATTATGCCGATCTGGTTCCAGAGGCTACCCAAGCCTTGTTGATGATCGAGGTGGACGGCTCGCCTGGCGAAGTCGAGGCGGCGGGCGAGGCGATTGCGCGAGTATGCTGCAACGAGGGTTTGCTGCAAATCCGGATAGAGGCCGATAGCCGTGCCTTGTGGGCCGCGCGTAAAGCGCTTTCTCCCTTGTTGCGGGACGTGGCGCCGAAGAAGATTAACGAGGATGTGGTGGTGCCGGTGTCGCGCCTGCCGGAACTGCTGCGCGGATTGGAGGCGTTGAGCGGACGTTACGGCTTGGCTAATGTCAATTTCGGACATGCCGGCAACGGCAATATCCACGTCAATTGGCTGGTAGACCCGGACGACGCCGACCAAATGCGCCGGGCGCAAGCTTGCTTGGATGAAATGTTCGACCTTGTGCTCGGACTGAACGGCACGCTATCAGGGGAGCATGGCGTCGGCAGCGAAAAGAGAGCCTATGTGCCGCGCGAGATCGACGCCGCTACCTTGGCACTGATGAAGGATGTTAAACGGGTATTCGACCCAAACAACATTCTTAATCCGGGTAAGCTTTTTCCGTAAATCCGGTCAGCGCGTTGACAGGGTGGCGCAATCGACGGCCTTGACTTCGCTGCCGGGAAATTTCAGTTTCAAATTCACCATCTCCGCCAATAGGTTGTCGTCCGCATTGCGGATTTGAAAAACGCTATTGGCCTGCTTGTAAGGCCCCGCCAGGGCGGAATGTATCCCCTTGCCCCGCACGACGGCAAGATAGCGCTGGGCCGCTTGCTCGGTCTTAAACACCCCCAAGGAAATCGCGAGATGCCATTTCCCGCTATCTTGCACGATGTAACTTTCATTGAAGCCCAGCGATTTGGCTTCGGCCCATTTTTCTTGGGATTCGCTCGGCTTGCCGTGGGTCGGAATATAGACCCAGAAACTACCGTTGTTTGCCAAGGGGAGGGGCTGCAGCAATCGGTCGCCCAATTGCAGTTTATCCAAGGCTTGGGTGGCGGAAGACACACGGTCGGCGGGGAGGCCGCTCCATTCCAGGCAGGAGGTCGAGTGGGCCGCTACAGGGATTTGTGCGGCCTGCTGCGGACTCAGCAGCTTTATCCGATCAGGGCGAAGGGCTTGGTGTGCCGACGCGGGATCGCCGGGCGCCATGGCGGCAAGGCGAGTGTAGCCGAAAAAGGCGCCGTTGACGATGAGCAGCAGAATGAAAAGTAACTTCATGAACATGAGTGCGCGATCCCGATAAGTCCTTCCAGCACCAAATTATCGACTACTTCAGCGGAAATGCGTAACCGGGGTAAAACGTCCTGAGCATTGCCGCCGCTCAAGAAGCAGTGCGGCGTGCCATGGGCTTCCGATAATTCGTAGGCCATGCGTTCAACGGCTCCGCAAAGCGCGTTCAGGCAGCCGCTGCGCACAGCGTTCGCGGTCGTGTCGGGAAAGCGCTGGTAATCGCCGCCGTCCAATCGGATTGCTTCCGTGCCCCGTTCCAGCGCCTGTTCCATGAGCGATAAGCCTGGCACGATGAGTCCGCCGAGGAAACGCCCGCTGGCGGATAGCGCGTCAACCGTCATGGCCGTGCCGCAGTTGACGACCAGGCAGGCGGCCGATGTGCGCCGCCGCGCGGCAATCAGTGCCGCCCACCGGTCGCTGCCGAGTTGAGACGGGGTGCGGTATCCGTTGCTTACGCCGCACTGTTGCGCTTCGGCGCTAATCCAGCGTGGCGCAACTGGCCAGCATGCCAGCTTGGCATTAACGGCTGCAGCTATAGCCGGGTCGGCCACGCTGGATGCAATAATCTGCCCTGGGCTGGGGCCGCTTTTCCAGGCGGAGGCCAAGGCGTCCAAGTCATTTTTGTCCGCGGCACCGGTCGCCAGCCAGCCGCCATTGCTGTGCATCCCCCATTTGATGCGGCTATTGCCGATGTCGATGGCAAGGATCATGCCGCCCCGCGCAGGCTGATTTCGCCGTTGGCGATACGCCGTGGACCTGAACCCGAATCGAGCAGCAAGGATCCGTCGTCGGAAACATCGACGATACGGCCTTCTACCACGGGCCCATTGGGTTGCAGCAGTCTCACTGTTTTGCCGTGATAGGCGTGAAGTTGCCGCCATTCTTCGCGCAGAGCGGAAAACCCGCTCTCGCTGAACAGATCGAGGACCTCGATCAAGTGAGCCAAAAGCCGGCCTTGCAAGAGGTTGCGATCCGGCGGGGCCTTGCAGATCGAATGTACATCGGTCACCGCTTGGTCGATTGCCGAGCGGGTGCGATCCGATAGCTTGAGATTAAGCCCGATGCCGATAACGGCGGCGCTCGGGCCGAGCATGTCGCCCTGAAGTTCGATCAGAATGCCGGCCAGCTTGTGGTGCCGATGGAGCACGTCATTCGGCCACTTTAGCGAAACGTCGCTGACGCCGGCTTCGCGCAACGCGCGTGCGACCGCTACGCCTGCGGCCAAGCTGAGTCCTGAGAGCGATGCCACGCCTTGGTTGAAGCGCCATAGCAGGGAAAAGGCCAATCCTCCCCCCAGCCCGGTATGCCAGCTACGTCCGCGCCGTCCGCGCCCGCGGGTTTGCAATTCGCTCGCTAGGCAGGAGCCGTGGGGCGCGCCTAGCGCGGTGTTTTGCAGCAGCATGCTGTTGGTGGATTCGACGCTATCGGCAAGCATCAGGTCGATTCGATTTGCATTGGTGCCTATGGCGCTGAGAATGCGCTCGCGATTCAACCACTGAATGCCCCGCGGCAAACGGTAACCCCGGCCGCGTATGCGCTGCAGAGACAATCCGGACTCATCCAAGTCTTGCAGGGCTTGCCAGATGCCGGTGCGGGATACGTCGAGTAGGCGCGCCATTTCCTCGCCGGAGTGAAATTCCTCGTCCGAGAGCAGCCGAAGAACAGAAAAGGTAAGTGGTTTCAAGGCTTTCTTCGATGGTTGGGCGGGTGCATGGTAACACAGCCGCCAGCGGCTTTTCCGCGTAAAATGGCGGTATGAAACCGTATCTTACAAGATGGCGTTTGATCCTGCCTAGCGTGCTGTTTGGATTGGCGGCTTGCTCTCCCTCCGCGGCGCCGCCGAAGGCCGTGCATTGCGCCAGCATCCAGCACGGATGCCGCTTCGAGATGGGCGGGAATCCGCTCGAATTGCGCCTTTCCCGTGCGCCCGGCAGCATGGCCCCATTCGACGTGATGGTGCATGCGCCGAAGGCGCGGAGCGTGACGGCCGCTTTCCAAATGGAGGGGATGGATATGGGCGACATCCGCTATCGGCTGAATCGAGGTGCGGATGATTGGTGGCATGGAACGGTGCGGCTGCCGCTATGCGTGACTGGCCAAAGTAATTGGCAACTTACCTTGGATGTCGACGGAACGCAGGCGAACATTCCTTTTGCCCTCGGCAAGCCATAGAAGGCTTTAAGCCCCTCAGGGCCGCGGCTTAATCTGCGGCGCCCACGTTAATGACTGGAGGCGCCGCTTTCGTCGGGGGGAATTTCCGGATCTGGGATGCGGTAGGATTCCGTTGCCCATTGGCCGAGGTCGATAAGCTTGCAGCGTTCACTGCAGAACGGGCGGAATGGATTGTTCGTGCTCCACTCCGTGGGTTTTTTGCAGATTGGGCAGGCGACGAGACGGGGAGGGCGTGGTGCCGATTTCATGGACTTCGCGGACTACAAGCTGCACAAAATCAGATCGAATGGGATTCCCTCGTCGCAAATTTTCGCCCGGTCGATCCCTCCAACGGTATTAAAGCGAATATTGATGGCGTATTTGTTGGCGCTGATTTCGGGAAAGCATGGCAGATTCTCTTCCAGCACGACGCGCAGCATTTGCACTACCCGACCGGACAGCATTTGTTGGAATGCCCCTTGTTGCGTACGCTGATGCGATAATTTCCCGCTGTCCCGCAGCATGCGCAAGACCACGGCCAAGCCGTCGTTGATCGGCAGTAGCGGAGCGATCCATTCGGCTAAATTTTTTTGCCGGGTCGCCTTGTCTAGATGCAGCCAATAATGGTAAGAAGGCAAGTCGAATTCGCAAACGCCCCCCGGTATGCAGGCGCGTTGTTTGATGCCCATTAACCATTCGTTTTCGCGCAAGTGCTGGCCGAATTTTCCTGAAATGGAGTGCAGACTTTCATGGGTTTTGCGTATCGTTGCCAGGATTTCGTCCAGTGCCGCTTCTGAAATGGCTGGATTATGGCGCAAGCCTTCCAGCATGTTTTTCTGCCGCTCCAGCTCTTGGATTAGATCGGATTTGAGATCGGCGCGGCCTGCGACTTCGAGTATCTCAAACAGCGAGAGCAACGCGGCGTGATGGTCTAGCGCATCGTTTTTCCCTCGGTAGTGAGCGGCCTTGGCGAACAGGTCCTCAAGACGTAGTAGCGTGCGGATGCGTTCGTTGAGGGGGTGTTCGTAAATAATCACTGGCCGCTGGCGTCCTCGAAAGCTTTATTTTGAATTAGAAAATCAATTTTGACAAACTGTTGCGAGAAGTTGTCAATGCGGCGTGGTAACGCTGGCCTTGGCGAGGGCGGCCAGGGCTAGATATTTCCGGTGTAAGGCGGCAATTTGCGGTGCCAATGCGCTTTCTTCGCCGCGGTTGTCGAGCGTGTCGTCCGACCGTTGCAGACGTTCCCCTCGCGTCATTTGGTGCGCCATGATAGCGCGTATCTCCAGCTCCGACAAACCGTTGCGCGCCGCGACTCGGGCGATTTGTTGCATTTCGTCGCAATCCACAAGCAGCACTCGTTGAACGATGTCTCGGTAGTGCCCTGTTTCCAGCAGCAAGGGAACGATCACTAGAGTATAGGGCGCGGTCTGGCGAGACAGCTCCTCCTCGACCCGTTGCCGTATCAGGGGGTGGAGAATGCTCTCCAGGCGCGCTTTTGCCTGGGTGTCGGAGAAAATCAGGCGGCGCAGGCGGGCGCGATCCAGGCTGCCGTCGCGGAGTAGAAAATCGCGACCGAACTGCGATGCGATGGTGAGCAGGGCGGGCTCGCCGGGACGCGTGAGCTCGTGTGCAAGGGCGTCGGTATCGACGATGCCGGCGCCGAGATCGGCAAAAAAACGGGCCGCCGAACTTTTTCCGCAACCTACGCCGCCGGTGAGACCAATGGCGTAAGTCATTTATAAGCTGAGATAAGTCTGAGTGATGGCGTGGCCCCAGAGCATCGTAATCAGGCCGCCGCCGGCTAGATAAGGCCCGAAGGGAATGGGGATTTGGCGCTTATGGCCGGCAAACAGGATTAAGGACAGGCCGACCGTAGCCCCTACGATTGAGGACAAAAGCAGAGTAACCGGCAGCAGTTGCCAGCCGAACCATGCGCCGATGGCGGCCAGCAGCTTGAAATCCCCGTAGCCCATGCCCTCCTTGCCGGTTGCCAGTTTGAACAGCCAATACACGGTCCAGAGCACGGCATAACCGCTGCAGGCGCCGATCACGGCTGCGGGCAGCGTGGTAAAGCTTCCGCCGAGATTGACTAGAAGCCCAAGCCAGATCAAGGGTTGTGTCAAGCTGTCGGGAAGGAGCTGCGTGTCCAGGTCGATAAAGGTCAGCGCAATGAGCACCCAAACGAAAATCAGCGCAAACAGCGCGGATATCCCGAAACCGAAGTGCCAGGCTATATAGCCGCTGAGTAAGCCGGTCAGCGTTTCCACCAGGGGGTAGCGCGGAGCGATGCGGGCGCTGCAGGCGGAGCAGCGCCCGCGGAGCCAGAGATAACTCAGCACCGGAATGTTTTCCCAGGGACGAATCGAATGGCCGCAGGCCGGGCAGGTCGAGGGCGGAAATGCCAAGTTGATGCGTTTCTGTTCAGGCGGAGCCGGCTCTCCCCGCAAATCGGCGCACTGATCGTGCCACTCCTGTTCCATCATTTTCGGCAGGCGGTAGATCAGTACGTTCAGAAAACTGCCTATGGTCAAGCCCAGGATGCTGGCCGCTATCACGAAGGCGGCCGGAAACGTTTGAAAAAGTTCCAGGATGCTCATATCGTTTTCCGCCTTAGCCGACGGCCTCGCCCATTTTGAAAATCGGCAAGTACATGGCAACCACCAGGCCGCCGATGAGCGTGCCGAGAACAACCATGATCATCGGTTCCATCAGGCTGGCAAGCGCGTCCACCGCATCGTCCACTTCCGCCTCGTAAAAATCCGCGACTTTGCCCAGCATGGCGTCTAGCGTGCCGGATTCTTCTCCGATGGACACCATTTGCAGCACCATGTTGGGGAAAAGATTGGCGTTGGTCATGGCGGTCGTCAAGGCCGTACCGGTGCTGACTTCGCTCTGGATTTTCTTGGTGGCTTCGTAGTACACGACATTGCCGGCGGCTCCGGCGACGGAGTCCAGTGCGTCGACCAGGGGCACGCCGGCGGCGAACATGGTGGACAAAGTCCGCGCCCAGCGGGCGGTGGCCGATTTTTCCAGGATCATGCCGAACACCGGCAATTTCAGCGAGAGGCGGCCAAAAGCGTCCTGCATTTTTTTCGAGCGCTTCAAGGTGTAAAAGAACGAATAAAAAGCGCCAAAAAGGCCGCCGAAAATGGCCCACCAGAATTTGACGAAGAAGTCGGAAATGCCCATGACAATCAGGGTCGGGGTCGGCAGGGTAGCGCCGAAGCTGGAGAAGAGTTCCTTAAAAGCGGGAACGACGAAGATCATGATCACCGCGGTGATGATGAAGGCGATTGAAATAACCGCGATCGGATAAGTCAGCGCGGACTTGATTTTACCTTTGATGCCGAGGATTTTTTCCTTGTAAGTCGCGAGGCGGTCCAGCACGGTATCCAAAATACCGGCTTGCTCGCCGGCGTTGATCAGGTTGCAGTAAAGCGTGTCGAAATACAGCGGGTACTTGCGGAAGGCCTGGGAGAGGCTGCTGCCGGTCTCGACTTCGCTCTTGACATCCATCAGCAGCTTGGTCACGGCGGGGTTGCTGTGGCCTTTGGCGACGATGTCGAAGGATTGCAGCAGCGGCACGCCGGACTTCAGCATGGTGGCGATTTGACGGGTGAACAGGGCAATGTCTTTTTCGGTGATCTTTTTGCCGCGGGCTAAGCCGCTTTGCTTTTTGACCTTGACCGGGGTGATCCCCTGCCGGCGCAGCGAAACATTGACGGTCGCCATATTGCCGGCCTTCATCTCGCCCTTGAGTTTTTTGCCTTTTGCGTTGGTGCCTTCCCATAGAAAAACGAATTCCTTGACACCTTGATTCTTGTCTTTCGCGGCCATGCCTACTCCCGTTTTCTATTCGTTGGTGACG
>JAIOJO010000548.1 GCA_019911985.1 Sulfuricellaceae bacterium
AGAATCGACATGGCCTTGCAATTTGATGCCATTCACCAAATAAATGGATACCGGCACATGTTCCTTGCGCAATGCGTTCAAAAACGGGTCTTGTAACAATTGCCCTTTGCCACTCATAGTAATGCTCCAGTTATAAACATAATTGTTATGGTTACTCCGGTTATTCTAACCGAAATCATTTCTGCGCTACGAAGATGTATTGTAGACCGCTTAATTTATTCCGCAACTGCCAGGGTTTAGCGTAATTCAATTAGCGGCCCTCAACTTTTCCACCGTTATCTTCAGCCGCTTTTCGCAAAGCACTACCTACTCTTTAGGCCAGTAGCCGGTAGCGATCCCCTCGCCCAGATCGGCTTCGATCAAACGGCGCCTTACTTCAAGCAATCGCTCGATTAATTGCGGCTCCCGCCTGCCATACGCCTCCGCATCGGCAATGCGATTTACGACTACGCCAAGTAATTCGGTAATCGCATTGCCGATGGAGTTTTGGCTAATTGTCACGATCAACTTGCCTGCATCGTTACGATAGATGAGTTGCTTAAACGCGGGCTGCCAGCGAATAGCGTTAGCATATTTCGCGTCGATAATACAGTGGTCGCGCACCTTTTTCGCCGTTTTCAGGAAATCGTTATCGAACAGCAGCACGCTCTCGACTTCGTTCGGGAAATAAACGTCATTCGGCATTGGCGCATTACGGGTAGAAACCTGCGAAAAAAATGTGCGGTAAAAATCGATGAAGCCTTTCAAGACCTCATCGTATTCTTTCCAGAAATGGACGTCTTTCATGGCCGCCGCACCGCCCTGAATTTCCCAACTGGGCAATCCCTGCGGGTAACCGGTCAGCTCTATACGGGCATCGGCCTCGCTCGCAGGCTTGAGAATGTGTAGGTTCAACGCCTTGTCGAAAAACTCGCGATAAACCTCGCGCATATAAGCCTGGAACAGGCTGTGCTGGCCGCCGTCGGTCAGATTGGGGTTTTTCGAATCGGCCGGCTTGGCATTGCGCAGTTCATCCTTGGGAAAAACGATGAAGTGATTGTGCAGCATACGAATGCTGGGAACGCCGGGCGAAGTCAGCGGCCAAGTAGCGTCCAAGCTAGCCTCACCGGCAAGTATCAGTGCCTCGTCGGGATCGGGATAAAGCTCCAGCATGTAGTCGATGACGATCTGATTCATCCGATTCCAAACATGCTTCACATTGTCCGGCACCTGAGTGCGCCGCACCGGCCGTCCCAGCGGATTCAGAATACATTGAGAGGTATTGTAGATAATCGACGTATCGAACTCGGTGCTATGCCCCAGTGCCTTGCGATATAACAGCAGATTTTCCGGATTCATCAACAAACCATTGTTGTGAACCAGATCGTTGAGATTTTCCGTGCTATTGAAGAATTCGTTGTGCTTCATCCCTTCCGGCACTTCCAGGGGAATGGGGCGGAAAGGCGTCACGATTTCGCGGGGGGTCGATTGAATCATATTGAAATATCTAGCCTATTCGGATCACTATTGTTCATCGCCAAACCTTTTCGCATCTCTCCGCCTAGATCAACGACCGTAGGCGCGTTTCCTGAATCGTCTTTCGCGGCGGGCTCGATTGGTTTCGCTCTCGGTCGGCGCCGCCGCTTTTCTATCGGCAAAGGGGTTATGCCCCTGCTTGAATTGAACGTGCAAGGGCGTTCCCTGCAGCTCGAAGG
>JAIOJO010000549.1 GCA_019911985.1 Sulfuricellaceae bacterium
GATTCCAGCACCAATAGCGACGCCTCCATCTCCTGCATCAGCTCCCGGCTTTCGGCGAGAAAGGTTTGCAGCACCTGTTCCATATCCATGGCAGCCCCCTTTCGATCGTTAATCAGTGGTGCGCGGAAGGAGACATCACGACCGGGTCGCCGAAATAGGCCGCCAAGTTGCAAATGTCGAGCACATCCAGCACCGCCTGGCTGTGGGACAGCAGGCGCAAGCTTTTACCGGTTTGCGTGGCCTCTCGCTTGGCCAGGATCAAAAGCTGGAGTCCGGCGCTGTCCAGTTCGCTGACGGCGGAGAGGTCGATATCCACCCCTTCGGAACTCGCCAAATGGCCCATCAATTCGTTCTTTATATCGGCGGCCTGGTAAATGGTCATTTCGCCATCGACATGCAGAATGGAACGCCCCTCTTTACTTTCGGCATAAATACCCATGGTGTTTCCTTTCTTACGGCATGATTAATTTGGATACGGCGGAAAGCATTTGCTCCGGCTGGAAGGGCTTGACGATCCAAGCTTTGGCGCCCGCCGCCTGGCCCTCCTGCTTTTTTCCTTCTTGAGACTCGGTGGTCAGCATGATGATCGGCGTGAACTTGTAGTTAGGCAGTTTCTTCGCCTCCCTGACGAAGGTAATGCCGTCCATATTGGGCATGTTGACGTCGCTGATGATGAGATGGATTTTGTCCCCGTTCAGCTTGGTCAATGCATCTTTCCCATCGCAGGCTTCAAGCACCTCGTAACCGCCGCTTTTCAACGCAATGCTGACCACCTGACGCAAGGAAGCGGAATCGTCCACGATAAGTACCGTTTTAGCCATGATTTAACCCTTCCTAAAAAAAAGTGATTTCCTGCTCCGCCGCCGCGCTGGACTGGATGCCGCGGTGATTCTGGCGTTGCTCTTCGGTGGCATAGCCCAGCTCCATCTCCGCCAGCCAGGTTTTCGCGTCGATCCGCGCCGCCGGCCCGGACGCATGGCTTTGTTGGAGCTGTACCAGATGCTGTCCCAGGCCGTCCATATTGGCTCTGACATGGGCGAGAATTTGGCTGACGCGATCCTGGAACTGCAGCGAGACCAGCACATCCGATATTTCGTCGCGGATGCCGCGGCTTTCTTTCTGCAACAGTTCCGAAGACTCGAACAAGCGCGAGGTGGCATCGTGAAACCAAGTCAATACCCGCTCAATCGCGGTTTCCGAACTTGCGACGGATTGGACGTCGTGTTCCGACGTTCGCTCGGCGGCCTGGAACACATCGGCGATAGCGCTATTGATGACATTCACCTTGTCCGACATTTTTTTCCCGGTATCGCTGGAAAGGCTGGATAGCTTGCGCACCTCGTCCGCCACGACCGCGAATCCACGCCCGGATTCCCCGGCGCGCGCCGCTTCTATCGCGGCATTCAAGGCGAGCAAGTTGGTTTGCGCGGCAATGGCCGCAACATCGGCGGCCATTTTTTTCAACTCTTCCGTATAGGCGGTAAAGCGCCGCAATTGGGCTAGCATTTCGTCCCGGCTTTGCTGCGCGTTTTTCAAGATATCGACGACGCCGGTGAGTTCGGTTTCGCTTTGCGCCAGCACATCGCGCACGCCGCCCTTGCCGCTACCCGCCAAATCTCCGGCCGCGCTCTGCGAGGCGCGCACCGCCACTTCGAGCTTGGATGCAATCCCGGCAAAACGCTCCGCCAATGCCATAATGGATTCCTCGGTTTGACGGCGGGACGTTTCCACCTGTTTGGACCAAATCGGCATGGCCTCCGTGCAGATTTCTTCCAGGCTGTGCAGCGCGGCATGGGTGCCCTGCGCCTCGTATTCCGCCTGGACATCGGATACCGCTTGCGCCACGGCCCGACCGAGAACACGGCGGTGAATCCCCACGCATCGCCAACCGGCTAGAGCGGCCACGCCGCACAGCGATGCGGCGGCAATCGCGCTGCTCCAGGCGGTGCCCGCCAGGAACAGCAAAAGGCCGCCGCCGGCTAAACCCGGCACCCATGCCGATCCCCAGCAGAAGGCGGCGGCATCGCGCATTCCCCTATTCGCTCCAGGTTCATTCATCGATTCGCATCCTTATCGAATTTTCCGTCAAGCGCGATGGCCGACTGTAAAACCTCCTGAACCCGCATGAATTCAGTGGTTTTATCGAAAAAATAATCGGCGATCTCGCTCATGTTCCGGTACTGCCGGGTAGCATGGTTCGTCAACATAATCACCTTCGTCTGCGGAGAGCGGCTCTTGATGTAGCGCAGTACGCCTATCCCGTTCCCCACTCCCAGTTGGATATCCAGAATAACCGCATCCAGGCGATCCTCGCCCGCATTCAATTTGTCGAATTTCTCCACCGCATCGAGCGCGCTATCGGCGCAAGCGACCACTTTTATCTGCTCGTTTTCTTCCAGCAAACTGGTCAGGCGCTCGCGCACAGCGGCGGAATCATCGACAATCAGCACATTCAAAAGTCACTCCCCGCTACGCGACGACCATCCGCCATGCAGCACAAATTACAGCGAATAGCGAAGGGGGACGAGTGGAGGCCGTCTGATTACGGCGTAGGCTGCGCGCCCGTTATGGTGTAGGTGTTTGTCCTACGAAAAAAGGGGAGGGCTGGGGCGATAAGGACTTAGAGGCTGTTTTAAAAATTCCTCCAAGGCTGGAAATGCTGGTAGGAGCGACCTCCAGGTCGCGATTTCCAGAGCGCCATCGCGACCTGGAGGTCGCTCCTACGTGTAGTTCGATTTTTTAAAACAGCTCTTAGAAGCTATCTGCGAATGATTGGCATTGCGCAAGGCGTTCGGCGCCGCGGCGCCGAACGCTTTTCTATTCGACCAAGCCGTTTTTGACGGCGTAAAAAGTCAGCTCGGCGTTGTTCTTCAAATTCATCTTAAGCATGATGCGCGAGCGATAGGTGCTCACGGTTTTGACGCTCAAAGAAAGCCGTTGTGCGATTTCGGACGCCGTCTTTCCGCCCGCCATCAGGCGAAAAACCTGGAATTCCCGATCGGAAAGGGCCTCATGGGGAGCGAGACCCCCGCCTTTGTGACCGCCGAGTTCATTGGCCAGAAGTTCCACCACCGGCGCCACGATAAATTTTTTTCCCTGCGCCACGGCGCGTATGGCGCTCACGAGTTGCTCGGGCGCGCTCTCCTTGGTCAAATAACCGGCCGCGCCCGCCTTGATGACCCGAACGGCATATTGGTCTTCGGGATAGGTGCTCAAGATGAGCACCTGCAGGTTCGGCTGCTCGGAGTGAATCTGCTTGAGTATCTCGACACCGTTTTTACCCGGCATCGAAATATCCAGCAAGACGACATCCAAACGATTCTGGCGGATCAGCGCCAGCACCTCCAAGCCGTTGCTGGCCTCGCCTGCTACCGTCATATCCGCGTTGTCGGCGATTAGTTGCTTCAAACCGTGCCGCACGATGGCGTGGTCGTCGGCGATAAGTATCTTAATCATGATTCATGGCTCTCTTTCTCCACCGGTTCAGGAAGCGGCAGCGTGACCGTAATGCGGGTGCCTTCACCAGGCTGACCGCAGATATCGACTGTGCCGCCAAGATGAATCGCGCGCTCGTACATGCCCCTCACCCCATGGGAAAGCGGGTTCAAAACACGTTCCGGCGCGATGCCGCAACCGTTATCGCTAACGGCGAGGACGATGCTCGCCTCGCCCCATTCCAAGCTGATGTCGACGCGGTCTGCCGCCGCGTGACGCGCGATATTGGTCAGGGATTCCTGCAAAATACGGAACAAGGCAATGGAATACTCCGGATTCAAAGGGATTTCCGCAGCCGGCAGCGTCACTTGACAATTCAGCCCCATGCGTTTTTGGAATTCCTTGACCTGCCATTCGATGGCCGCCGCCAGCCCGACATCGTCCAACAGGGTCGGCCGCAAATCGGTGGCGATGCGCCGCGTCGTTTGCACCGACTCGCCGACCAATTGCGCCATGGCAGCGAGTTTTTCGTGCAACGGCGCCAACTCCGGCGGCGTTCTTTTGGTCAGCCAAAAGACATCCATATTCAGCGCGGTTAACAAGCCCCCCAGCTCGTCGTGGATCTCGCGGGCGATATGCGCTTTTTCCTCCTCCCTCACTGTGTGCAAATGGGAGGACAAGGCGCGCAACTGCGCATGCGAACGGGCAATGTCGGCTTCCGCCTGCTTACGTCCGGTAATGTCTTGCACCATCGCGCAGAACACCGGCCCCCGGCTCAGGCGGCTGAGCTGGAGCTGAACTTCTGCCGGATACAGGCTACCGTTCTTGCGTCGAATTTGGCTCTCGAATATGGCTTGCTGCTGCTCGCCGGAACGTAAGGGTTTGAGCAGCGTGTTGAATTCTTCCTGGCTGAACGCGGGACACAAGTCGAGGGGGGATTTTTCGCGCAGTTCCGCCATCGTATAACCCAAGTTAAGGCGCGCGCCATGGTTGGCCTGGACAAACTGCAGCGTGATGGCATCGAACATATACACTTCGTTGAGCGAGTCGTCGATAATCCGCCCCAGCCGCTGCACCACATGTTCCGTGCTTTTGCGTTCGATAACGCCCGCCAAGGTATGAGCTACCGTTTGCAAAAAGTCCAGATCCCCCGCGGTAAAGTGGTGCCCCGGGTTTAAATACAGCACGAAAACCCCATGCAGCAAATCGCCCGAATGGATCGGAACGCTGATGACGCCATCGCTTTTTATCGGGCCATGGGGCAAGGTATAGCACGGGTCGGCATTGTGGGATGCGATGATCTTACGCGTCCCGGCTGCTTGGCCGCACAGGCAAAGGCCAAACGGCACTTTGGCGCAAACGTCTTGAATAAGCGGCGACAGGCCCCGCTGCGCCATCAGCGTCAAGTTATTCGGCATATCTTCATCGACAAGGAAAATTCCCCCGCGCGGGGTTTTTTCTTCCCAAGGCACCGCTAACAGCGTATCCAAGACTTTCTCCAGCCCCTCGCTCAAAGAAAGGGGTTCCAGCGAAGCCTGCAGAATTTCGCTCACCGCTTTTTGCTTATAGTAGTCCAGCTTGATTCTGGCCTGGGCCTCCTTGAGCGCCGTGATATCGAAGCGGACTACCACATATTTGGCCGGCTTGCCGTCTTCGCCGAGTATCGGGGTAATGGTGGTATCGGCCCAGAACACGCTGCCGTTTTTTCGCCGGTTGCAAATTTCGCCATGCCAAACCTTAGCCTTGGACAAGGTATGGTAAAACTTATCGAAAAAAATAGGCGGGTGTATGCCCGAACTGAGTATGCGGTGATTAGCGCCGAGCAATTCCTCGCGGCTGTAGCCGGAAATGTCGCAAAACTTATCGTTGACGAACGTAATCGTGCCGTCGATATTCGTTTCGGCCACGACAGCCGCATTGTCGGTCGCGGCGCGCTGCTCGGAGAGGGCGACAAGGCGCGATTCTATCGCGTCGGAAACCTGGTTCCACGCGATAACCACGTCCCGGATCTCGGGAGGCATCCGGGGTGAAAACGCGACCCGCGCGCTATAATCGCCATGGGCAAACTGCCGCGCCACGAGGTTGACCGTTTTCAAGGACCGCAGGGTACGCCGCAACGCCAGGGCCATCGCCGCCAGCAGCAGCGCGATTTCCGCGGCGCGGAACTGCACCTGCTTTCTGAAATTGCGCCATAAGCGATCCTCCCAGGGAGCCGCCGTCAAATACACCGTCACCGTCCCATAGCGCTTTCCCGCGGCGAGGAGGCTACGGGAATGGGGCGGCGATTGCAGCTTAACCAGGGATTTGAACCACGCTTCGGCGGCGTGGGCGTCAGCGCCGGGATTTTTTGCGCTGAGGATACGTTTATGGCCATCGCGCCAAATAATCTCGTGAACGACCTGCCGCCGCGCCAGAGCACTCACTATTTGCTGGATAGCCGCATAGTCGCCGATCGCCGCTTGCCCGGCAATGGAGGCCTGAAGCAAATCGAGGGTAGCCTCCGCCTCCCGGTTGATGTCCGAACGATAATCGCCGGCAAGTTCCAAGATGGCAATATATTGATTTGCCATGCCGAGGGTGAGAAGAAGTGCCGTCGTGAGCACAAACAATCGGGTGCTGATGCCAAGCTCGCTCCAAAACGCCACCCCTTTGATCATTTCCCTCCGCTCCCGGAACCCGCTTGGCGGAAAAACCGGCGGCACGCTTCGTATCCTCTGCCGCCAAATGCGGCAAAGCGTAGGCTCTGCTCAAATGCAGCGCGCATTTCCACCGCGCCGGGGCATGCGATAACGCGGCGGCGGTCTTTCAGGTAACTCGAGTTCCGATATTCCGGCAGGCATAGCAAAGAACGCCGAGTGGAGCCTCCGCAGCGGAAACAATCCTGTTTAGCCCAGGCCCCTTGCGCAAAAGCCGGAACGCCCGACAAAGAAAAGCCGATTTTAACGCCCCATTCCTTCCCCAAGAAAGCACGCAAACGGACCCCTTCACGAAAATTATTACAGCTTTATTTGCTATAGGTTACATTCATTTTATAAAGTGTAACTATACCGATAGATTTCCATAATCCAAATAATGATTTTTCCTAATTTAGCTTATGAGAAACGCCGGGCTCAGCTTGAGTGAATAATGAAGGAAGCGCCGATCGATAGGCGAAAAAAAGCCCTGGCGACGGAAGGCCAGGGCTTTTTTCGCTGCCGGAATGACGGCCCGGCGGAATTCTAGAACGGAATATCGTCCTCGAAGTCGTCAAAACCGCCGCCGCTTTTGGCCGGAGCCGCATTGCCACGACTGCCGCCGCCGGAGGGGCGCTCGCTAGACGGGCGGCTCTCGTACTCAGGCGACTTAGCGGGGGGGCGCTCGCCTTTTTCCATCACCTCGAAGCTGTTGCCGCCGCCGCTGCGGCTGCCGAGCATTTTCATTTCGTTGGCGACGATTTCGGTGGTGTATTGGTCCTGGCCTTCCTTGTTCTGCCACTTGCGGGTTTGCAGACGGCCTTCGACATACACTTGAGAGCCCTTCTTCAGGTACTCCCCGGCGATTTCCGCCAGGCGGCCGAAGAAGGCGACGCGGTGCCATTCGGTTTTTTCCTGTTTCTCGCCGCTTTTGTCTTTCCAGGTGTCGGTGGTCGCCACGGTGATGTTGGTGATCGCATCGCCGCTGGGCATGTAGCGCACGTCCGGGTCTTTGCCCAGGTTGCCGATCAGAATTACTTTGTTGACTGATGCCATTACCGCTCCTCGATCAATTGGTTTGCTTGCGCCTCGTCCCAGTGGTTCATGTCCACCTTGAGATAGGCAGCCCCTTCCTCCAGCACTACAGCCGCTTCCCGCACGCCGGCCAAGGCCAGCAGTTTGTGCGTCAGGTCCTCGGCCTGGGCGGTTGTCAGTAGGGGCAAATGATACATCTTAGTGCGCACGGCGGGCGGTTTTTCCATGGTCACAGCCAAAGCCAGCCATACCGCCATGAGCGCCGCGCCAAAAGCGAATACCGAAGCGGACCCGAGGGTATGCGATAAATAACCGCCCACGGCTCCGCCGGCAAACAGCCCTAGCGACTGGGAGGTATTATACACACCCATCGCCGTTCCCTTGGAGCGGGCCGGCGCAATCTTGGAAATCATCGAGGGCAGCGAGGCTTCCAGGATATTGAAGGCGATAAAGAATCCCACCAGCATCGCCACGACCCCCCAAAAAGAGTGCTGCAACTGGGTCATCCCCAGTTCCACCAACAGCAGCAAGGCGATGGCGGTCACAAAAACCTGCTTCAGCTTGGCCCGTTTTTCGCCGTAAATAATCGCGGGAATCATCAAGGCAAAAGCCGCCACCATGACCGGCAAGTAAACCTGCCAGTGATGCTGTTCGTCGAGGCCGCCGGTGGTCTTGAGGGTGAAGGGAATCACGATGAACATCGCCATTTGCGCCGCATGCAGGGAGAAAATGCCGAAATTCAAACGCAGCAACTGCGGGTGGCGCACGACGTCCTTGAGGCGCGCAGGCACCGTCTCGGCGTCGGAATGGAAATGGCTGCCCTGGGGATCGGGCACCCCTTTGGCAATAACCAGTACCGCCAGGATCGCCAGCACGCCGGTCAAATCGAAAATGCCCGGTATGCCGATAAAGCGGTACAGCGCCGGACCCGCCACCAGGGAGACGGCAAAGGTCATGCCGATGGAACTGCCGATCAGCGCCATGGCCTTGGTGCGGTGCTCCTCGCGGGTGAGGTCGGCAAGCAGCGCGGTGACCGCGGCGGAAATCGCCCCGGCGCCCTGGATGGCGCGGCCGATCATAATGATAGGCAAGTCATGCGCCGAACCGGCGACGAAGCTGCCCAGCGCGAATAGGGCCAAGCCGAAATAAATCACCCGTTTGCGCCCGAAACGGTCGGACGCCATGCCGAAGGGCAATTGCAGGATCGCTTGGGTCAAGCCGTAAATTCCCAGCGTCAGGCCGACCAAGGTGCGATTGTCGCCGCCGGGCAAGGTGGTGGCGTAGATGGCGAACACCGGCAAGATCAGGAACAGGCCCAGCATGCGTAAACCGTAAATGCTGGCCAAGCCTATACTGGCCCTCAGCTCGGTGGGCGACATTTTTTCAGAGATGCTCATGGATAGGTTGGGTAGGACACGAAAGTTGAGTATATTAGCAGGTTGGTTATTTACCGGGTAGCGCAGTCCGCTACCTTAAAGAACTTCGCTGACAGGGTCCTGACAAAGGGCGCGCATGCTCCGCCCCGCCTCCTGTGCAGCTTGAGGGATATTTACAGAAATCACATGGAATACATCAAGATACGCGGCGCACGCACGCACAACCTGAAAAACATCAGCCTGGAAATTCCCCGCAACCGGTTGGTGGTGGTCACCGGCTTATCCGGTTCGGGGAAGTCGTCGCTGGCTTTCGACACGCTCTACGCCGAAGGGCAGCGGCGCTACGTCGAATCGCTTTCGGCCTATGCCCGCCAGTTTTTGCAACGCCTGGAGAAGCCCGATGTGGACGCCATCGAAGGCCTTTCCCCGGCCATTTCCATCGAGCAGAAAGCCACCAGCCACAACCCGCGCTCCACCGTGGGCACGGTGACGGAAATCCACGACTACCTGCGCTTGCTCTTCGCCCGCGCCGGCGACCCCTATTGCCCGGAACACAATATCCGGCTGGCCGCCCAAAGCGTGTCGCAGATGGTGGATCACGTGCTGGCCCTGCCGGATGACACCAAGCTGATGATCCTGTCGCCGGTAGTGGCGAACCGCAAGGGGGAACAGCACGAGCTCTTCGACGAAATGCGCGCCCAGGGTTTCGTGCGGCTGCGCATCAACGGCGAAATTTACGATATCGACGCGGCGCCGGCCCTGGAAAAAAACAAGAAGCACAGCGTGGAGGTGGTGGTGGATAGGCTCAAGGTGCGCCCGGACGTCAAGCAGCGCCTGGCGGAATCCTTCGAAACCGCGCTGCGCCTATCCGAAGGCCAAGCCTTGGCGGTGGAAATGGACAGCCAAAAAGAGTACCTGTTTTCCGCCAAGTTCGCCTGCCCGGTATGCAATTACTCGCTGCAGGAACTGGAACCGCGCCTGTTCTCCTTCAATAATCCCATGGGCGCCTGCCCCAAGTGCGACGGCTTGGGGCAAATCACATTCTTCGACCCCAAGCGCGTCGCTGCCTTCCCCCACATCAGCCTGAGCAATGGCGCCATCAAGGGTTGGGACAAGCGCAACCAATTTTATTTCCAGATGCTGCAAGGTCTGGCGCTGCACTACGGCTTCGACCTCGACACCCCCTTCGAGCGACTCCCCGAGGGCGTGCAACACGTCATCCTTTACGGCAGCGGCAAGACCGAAATCGCCTTCACCTATATCGGCGAGCAAGGGCTCAAGGCCAAACGCAAAGACCCCTTCGAAGGGGTCATACCCAACCTGGAACGGCGCTACAAGGAAACCGAATCGGTCACCGTGCGCGAGGAACTGGCAAAATTCCTCAACGGCTGCCCCTGCCCCGAGTGCGACGGAACGCGCTTGCGCCTGGAAGCGCGCCACGTCCGCATCGGCGACAAGACCATCCATGAAATCAGCCATATGCCGCTGCGGCTGGCCTTGAGCTATTTCGACCTGCTGCAAATTTCCGGGCAAAAACAGGCGGTGGCGGAAAGAATCGTCAAGGAAATTTCCGACCGCCTAGTCTTCCTCAACAACGTCGGCCTGGATTACCTCAGCCTGGATCGCTCCGCCGAAACGCTCTCCGGCGGCGAGGCGCAACGCATCCGCCTGGCCAGCCAGATCGGCTCCGGCCTCACCGGCGTGATGTACGTGCTGG
>JAIOJO010000550.1 GCA_019911985.1 Sulfuricellaceae bacterium
ATCGGGTAGGAGGCGGGGTCACCCCCGCCGTCCTCCCACACCACCGGACGTGCGGTTCCGCATCCGGCGGTTCCTGACTACTGGGTTTCCCCAGCGAGCTTGGTTCCGTTCGTCGTGTCGCCCGTCGGCCAATAGGCACCTACAGCCACCTTCGGGACTTCCGACCCCTCCAGTCTAACCGCAGGCCCTCCGTTGCCAGAGGCTTCTGCCCTGTCCGCGCAGAGAGCACGCGTGACTATCCACTCATGTCAGGTTCAGCCCTTCACCACTCCGGTTTCGAGCGGCTACTATGGCCTCTGCTGACTCCCGCCAACCCATCCCGACACCTTACAATGTCAGTAGCACAAGGCAGGTTGGCGGGCCTCCCAGGGTAATTCGCGCGACCTTCATGCTTATGCCTGTCTGATTTACGTCGTAGCGTTCCGTGCAAGTATCGGGCTTTGACGATATGGGCCGCCTCACCCCGCTACACCGCCTAATCCGCTTCCTGTTCGTCAGGCCAGCACTTTGCCTTCAGCTTCCTTCAGATTCCGCCTCGCAACGGACACCCTTGCTGTTCGGCTAACACGTCCCCTTGCCGGGTGTGTAGAGGACTTTCACCTCCAAGTCACTCGATTGACTACCACAGCCAACCAAGTTGCGCTTCCGCGCAACGCGCCATGCCTGGCGCACCAAACAAAAACGGCACCGCAAGGGTGCCGTTTCCGTTCGATTTTTGGTGGAGGCGGGGGGAATCGAACCCCCGTCCGCAAGCCCTCTACAGGCAGTTCTACATACTTAGTCCGATTATTTGGTTTTAACCCTTGCCGCGCCAATCGAACAGGCTAGGTTTGGGCGAGTTGCCTTGGATTTAGCACCGGTCAAAGCAACCCTGAACGGCGCGATCTCATGTAAATGACTCTGCTGCTGGTTTCCCAGCCCGGCCCATGAGCGTTCCGGAGCAGAGGCAAAGCCGATTAAGCGGCTAGTGCGTAGTTTTCGTCGTTTGCGACTATTTGTTTCCAGTTGTATTTACGAGGTAGCTGGTCCTCGGTATGCCCTACGCTGCTTTGCAACCCACGTCGAAGCCGGGTCGCCCCCATGCTTAGTAAGAGTGAGGGAGCTTAGATTAAGTTCCCGCATTCCCAATCAGGTTTTTGCATTATAACCCGGCGCGGCCTGCCGCCGGAAATTCATTTCCCCGGCCGCCTCACC
>JAIOJO010000551.1 GCA_019911985.1 Sulfuricellaceae bacterium
GTCAGCAGCGGCGGTAGCCCGGCCATGGGAGAAAGAGAGCTGCGAGCATGCAGGCGGCGCTCCACTAGAGCCATCAGGCCGGCGTGCAGTGCGGCGAAGCTGAGCAGGCTGTATGCCAGCATCGATATGGCTAGATGCACCTTGAAGAGGGGCAGGCTGCTATGGGGCAGCGCGTGGGTGGATGGGAAAAGAGACGGCAGGAGGACGCCGAAAACGGCCAGGGGCAGAACCAGGGAAAGCATTCCCGCCATGTTGTGGCGCAGGTTTACCAGCCAATAGGTTGCCACGGTCAGCCAGGCGATGGCCGAAATGGCGTTGCCGATGCCGAAATCCAGGCCGTTGGGGGTAAACGTCGAGCCGTACAGCAATACGCCGTGCAGGCTCAGGGGCAGAAGCAGAGCCCATTGCGGCGCCTTGCGTAAAGCGCCGGTCGTTTGGGAGGCGCCGCGCCAAGTGGTGCTCCAGAAATGGAAACCTAAAACGGCATACAGTGCGGCGGTAAGAAGAGGGGGTAATAATTCTCGCATAATGGTAAAATCGAAACCGAACAAGCGGTTCTTGCGTTTTGCGTTATTCAGCTTGCCAAGTCTACACCAAACTTAACCCCATTACATTGCGATCGGCCCTAATGTTTGACACTCTGACCAGCCGCCTTTCCGGCGTAATCAAGAATTTGCGCGGCCAGGCTCGCCTGAGCGAAGAGAATATTCAGGATGCCCTGCGCGAGGTGCGCATGGCCTTGCTGGAGGCGGACGTAGCCCTGCCGGTGGTGAAGGACTTCATCGCCCAGGTCAAGGAGCGCGCCCTGGGCCGGGATGTGATGAGCAGCCTGACGCCCGGTCAAGCCGTGATCCAGGTGGTCAGCGAGGAGTTGACCCGCCTGATGGGGGGGCAGACTGCCGCGCTGAACCTGGCCACCACGCCGCCTGCGGTCATCTTGATGGCCGGTCTGCAAGGGGCGGGTAAAACCACCAGCAGCGCCAAGCTGGCGAAGCTGTTGCAGGAGCGGATGAAGAAAAAAGTGCTGCTCGCCAGTTGCGACGTCTATCGTCCGGCGGCGATGGAGCAGTTGCAATCCCTATCCCGGCAAATCGGCGCCGAATATTTTGTCGCCGACCCGCAGCAGAAGCCGCTTGCCATAGCACAAGGCGCGCTCGATTTCGCGCGCAGGCATCATTTCGACGTGTTGATCGTGGATACCGCCGGCCGCCTGGGTATCGATCAGGCCATGATGGATGAAATCAAGGCCCTCCACGCCGACCTCAAGCCTATCGAAACCTTGTTCGTGGTCGATGCGATGCAGGGACAGGATGCGGTGAATACCGCCCGCGCGTTTTCCGAGGCTTTGCCGCTGAGCGGCGTAATTCTCACCAAGTTGGACGGCGATGCCCGTGGCGGCGCGGCCTTGTCGGTGCGGCATGTTACCGGCCAGCCGATCAAGTTCGCCGGTGTCAGCGAAAAACCCGACGGACTGGAGCCTTTCCATCCCGAGCGCATGGCGTCGCGCATACTCGGCATGGGCGACGTGCTGTCCTTGATCGAGGAAGCCCAGCGCGGCGTGGACCAGGTGGAAGCCGAAAAGCTGGCGAAAAAAATCAAGTCCGGCAAGGATTTCGACCTGGAGGATTTCAAGGCGCAATTGCAGCAAATGAAAAACATGGGCGGCATGAGCGCGCTGCTCGATAAGCTGCCGGGGCAGATGAGCCAGGCGGTGCAAGGCGGCGCGGTGGACGACAAGTCGATTAACCGTATCGAGGGCATCATCAATTCCATGACCCTCAAAGAGCGTCGCCATCCCGACCTGCTCAAGGCCTCGCGCAAACGCCGCATCGCCGCCGGCGCAGGGGTGCAGGTGCAGGAGGTCAACCGGCTGCTGAAGCAATTCGAGCAAACCCAGAAAATGATGAAAACCTTGTCCAAGGGCGGGATGGGGAAAATGATGCGCGCCATGCGCGGCATGGTGCCGGGTATGCGCTGAGCGACGCGGCGGAGAGGCGCTCTGGAGAATGCCGTTTTTGGCCGAACTCCCGTGCTTTAAACGCCTGGCGCCAT
>JAIOJO010000552.1 GCA_019911985.1 Sulfuricellaceae bacterium
GCTAAGTAATAATTTATATGCAGCGGGACTGGTTTTGAACCAACCGTTTGCTGAAATTAACCCGGGAGAGACGAAAGAATTTCTTGTATCGCTCTATGCCGGGCCTCAGGAACAAGTCGCTCTCAGTCATATCGCCAAGGGACTTGATCTGACCGTAGACTATGGCTGGCTAACGGTAATATCGGCACCGATATATTGGGCTTTGGAGCATATTCATAAGTTGGTCGGGAATTGGGGCCTATCCATTATTTTATTAACGATTTTAATAAAATTAGCTTTTTTCCCGCTTTCCGCAAAAAGTTATCGGTCTATGGCGCACATGCGCCACGTTGGTCCAAAACTTCAAAAAATTAAGGAACAATATGGAGATGACCGGCAGCGTATGCATCAAGCGATGATGGAGCTCTATAAAACAGAAAAAATTAATCCGCTCGGAGGTTGCTTGCCCGTGGTAGTGCAAATCCCTGTATTTATCGCGCTTTACTGGGTATTACTCTATAGCGTGGAGATACGGCAGTCTCCTTTTATTGGCTGGATAACCGATTTATCGGCCGCCGATCCATATTATGTATTACCCGTTTTAATGGGCATAACGATGTTGATTCAAACAAGACTTAACCCTAAACCACCTGATCCTGTACAAGCAAAAGTTATGTTGATGATGCCTGTAGCGATGACAATCTTCTTTGTTTTTTTCCCCGCGGGCCTGGTACTTTACTGGATAGTTAACAATTTAATTTCGATTACGCAGCAGTGGATAATTACTCGGCGTTTGGAGGCGAGTTTTAAGTCCGTTAAATGAATGATAGTGAAACCATTGCTGCGCTTGCTACTGCGCCAGGGCGTGCCGGGATTGGTGTCGTGCGTGTTTCTGGATCAAGGTGTCTTCATATAGCCGAAAATATGATGGGGCGTATACCTGAGCCTCGTTACGCTTTGTTGACTAATTTTCTAGACGGTCAGAATCAAGTTATTGATCGGGGAATTGCTTTGTACTTCCGTTCGCCGAACTCTTTTACCGGAGAGGATGTGCTTGAAATACAGGGTCATGGAGGCCTGGCCGTCTTACAATTGCTGTTAGAGCGTTGCCTTGAGCTTGGTGCTCGGATGGCTGAACCCGGTGAGTTTACGCGCCGGGCCTTTCTCAATGAAAAGCTTGATTTGGCTCAAGCCGAAAGTGTCGCCGATTTGATCGATGCGTCGACTGCGGCGGCGGCCAAGAGCGCGATGCGCTCGTTAAGCGGCGAATTCTCTTCCCATATTCATAAATTAGTAAAGTCGCTTATTAATTTGCGTTTGCGGGTTGAAGCGACAATTGATTTCCCCGAAGAAGATATTGAGTTGCTTGAATCTTCTGGTTTCCGGGTAAGGATAGATAAAATCGAAGAGGAACTGCATGCGCTATTGCTGAATGCCCAACAAGGCATACTTTTACGCGATGGAGCTCAGGTTGTTCTTATCGGGCAACCCAATGTTGGCAAATCCAGTTTGCTGAATAGTCTAGCTGGAGAGGACGTTGCTATTGTAACGGATGTGGCCGGAACAACACGTGATCCAATACGTCAGCACATTCAAATCGAAGGTGTTGTTTTCCATATTATCGATACGGCAGGATTGAGGGATACAAGCGACACGGTCGAGAGTATCGGGATAGATCGCACGTGGGCATCAGTTGGTAAGGCCGATATTGCCGTTCTACTTGTCGATATTCGTGAGGGATTGAATGAGCGCGATGAGGCTATCCTTGAGAAGCTTCCCTCTACTATTCACATACTACGTGTGTACAATAAAATTGATACGGTTGGTGAATGCGCTCGTAGAGTTGATCGCGAGGGCGAAACGACGCTCTATTTGTCTGCCAAAACGGGCGACGGGCTTGATTTGCTACGGCAGTGTTTGCTGAACTTGGCCGGTTGGAGACCTTCCTCTGAGGGGATTTTTATGGCTAGACAACGACATGTTTCGGCGCTGCAATCTGCCGGCGAATATTTGAAGGCGGCAAAAGAACGTGTTTCTCAAGTTGAGTTTATGGCTGAGGAGTTGCGGCTGGCGCAGCTTAAATTGAATCAAATTACTGGCGAGTTTGGTGCAGATGACTTACTGGGAGAGATATTCTCTAAATTTTGTATTGGTAAGTGATTTTTGCCCGGGCTGGTCCTGCCTCGACTGTAAAGCGGTTTGTTTCACGTGAAACAGCGCTTGCACAAATAGCTTTTTCTGTTTATTCCCCGCAAGATGCCTTATCATAGGCAACTCTGATTGTTCCCAACTATTATTATGAAATATACACATGAATTCGATGTAATCGTCGTCGGTGGCGGCCACGCGGGCACCGAGGCGGCGCTCGCAAGCGCCCGCATGGGCTTGGATACTCTGTTATTGACCCATAATATTGAGACCTTGGGGCAGATGTCGTGCAATCCTGCTATTGGGGGCATCGGCAAGGGGCATCTTGTGAAAGAGGTTGATGCCATGGGGGGAGCAATGGCGTCGGCCGCGGATTTTGCAGGGATTCACTTCCGGATTCTTAATGCCAGCAAGGGACCCGCCGTCCGGGCAACGCGAGCGCAGGCGGACCGGTTACTGTACAAACAAACCATTCGGAGCGGGCTGGAAAACCAACCCAACCTTACTTTGTTCCAGCAAGCGGTAGACGATATATTTTTGAGCGGCAATAGAGTTGCCGGCGTGGTAACGCAGCTAGGCATACGCATTAATGCAAAAGCGGTTGTTTTGACAGCCGGAACCTTTCTCGGTGGCCTGATTCATGTAGGCCAAGTCAATTTTCGGGCGGGCCGGGCTGGAGATCCTCCTTCCATAAGGCTTGCAGAACGATTGCGCGATTTGAATATGCCGGTTGGCCGATTAAAAACGGGAACACCACCGCGCATAGATGGCCGAAGTTTAGATTATTCAATGATGATCGAACAGCCAGGGGATAGGCCCACGCCGGTTTTTTCTTTCATGGGGTCTGTTGGGCAACACCCAAAACAAATTTCATGCTGGATAAGTCAGACCAACAGCAAAACGCACGATGTAATACGTAAGTCTCTAGATCGTTCTCCTTTGTATACCGGAGCTATAGAAGGAGTCGGACCTCGCTATTGTCCGTCAATCGAAGACAAAGTGGTCCGATTTGCCGATAAGGAATCGCACCAGATATTTGTTGAACCGGAGGGCCTGCATACCAATGAAATCTATCCAAATGGAATTTCAACCAGTTTGCCATTCGATGTTCAACTGGCCTTGGTTCGATCCATGCGTGGTTTTGAAAATGCGCATATAACGCGACCAGGTTATGCAATCGAGTATGATTATTTTGATCCGCGTGGATTAAAAAGCTCTTTGGAAACCAAGGTGATTTCTGGTTTGTTTTTTGCAGGCCAGATCAACGGAACAACGGGGTATGAAGAAGCCGCAGCGCAAGGCTTAATTGCCGGCATGAACGCCGGATTGTTAGCCAAAGGAATGGACGCTTGGACGCCTGGCCGTAGCGAAGCCTATTTGGGGGTGATGATCGACGATCTGATCACCCGTGGGGTAACGGAACCGTATCGAATGTTCACCAGTCGCGCAGAATATCGCCTTTTTCTGCGCGAAGACAATGCCGACTTGCGCCTAACGGAGGCCGGAAGGCGCTTGGGAATCGTGAATGACGAGCGTTGGCAG
>JAIOJO010000553.1 GCA_019911985.1 Sulfuricellaceae bacterium
AACGGCTTGATGATGGCGGTTACTAGTTTCATTAGTTTCACCTCACAAAATTGGGAGAAAATGTCCGCCGGTGCTTACCGGCACGCATGCTCTACTTAGAAAGTTTTGCCGAAGGACAGCACCAGGGTCCCGGAACCGATATCCTTGTTGCCAACGCAGTAAGGCTCGGCCTTGGAGCAGTCGCCTTTGGAATTCGTGTCCAGGTAATTCAAACCCACGGTGCCGAATCCCACATCCTTGGTGACGCCCAGTTTCCAATCGGTGTAGGAAGCATCGGAGAAGTTCTTGACCTGCTGGTGGCCGACGTGGCCCGACAAGCCCCAACCGGCGCCCAAGTCGTAGTTAGCGGAAAGATCCAAGTAACCGCTGCCCTTGCTGTCTTGGTTGGTCGGACTTTTCCAGCCGAACAGGTTGGTCGTGCTCTGGGAATACTTCAAGCTGACCCACTTGTAGCCGATCAAGCCGTAGAGTTCGGTGGTGTCGGGATTAGCCGCTGCCGCGGGGAGGTTATTCGTCGGGTAATTGTAGGTCAGGACGCCCACGTCGTAATTCCAGTCGCCGCCTGCAAACGAATTTTTAAATCCACCATAGACATCGATTTCGATAGGGGCGCTCGTACCGGGATTAGCATCGCTGATCCAGGAAATATTGGACGCCCAAGTGCCGACGTAAAAACCATTGGGGTTAGCATAGTCGAAGCCACCTTGAATGGCGGCCTGACGATGGGTTTGACTGATTCCGCGATAAACATATTCGGAAGCAATGGTCATGTTGCCGGTGAGAGGAGAAACCGGAGCCGCGGCGTCCGCCAAAACAGCGGAAGAGGCCGCAAGCGCCGGTAAGCCGATCACACCGGCCAGAACGAGAGAGCGCGTCAATGTATGCATTTTTGTTTCCCTTTCTCTAAAATTGTTGTGCCAGATAGAATCTGTGAGAAACCTATAGCACGCATCGTGCCAGACAGTAATTAACTGATTTTTATATATAACTCTTTGCGGCATCGACACATCGTTTTTTACTCGGCACCCATATGAAGCATCGCACACCCCCGGCGCACCATCGCGGTGCACCTGCACCGGGCCGCGTCAAGTCGAATCTTTGATACACTGTCCGCAAACAGGACAATTTAAAGAGGGAAGCGCATGTTACATCAAAAGATTTTAGATGAAATCGGGGCAAAACTAGGGCGCGCCGCAGCGGACAGCCCGGCCAGCGAGCTGGAAAAAAATATGCGGGCAGTATTGCAAGCGATGTTCGCCAAGCTGGACTTGGTAAACCGCGAAGAATTCGACGTGCAGCAAGCGGTATTGCTGCGCACCCGGGAGAAACTGGAAAAGCTGGAAGCCCAGGTGGCGCTTCTCGAACAGCAATCCGGCCTAGGCGCGGCCGCCCCGGCCGCCGAGCAGAAGCCCACGGCGGACTGAGCGCCCGCCATGTCCCTCGCCGTTCTCTACAGTCGGGCTGTGAGCGGCATGGACGCCCCGCCCGTCGCGGTGGAAGTGCACCTGTCCAACGGACTCCCTTCCTTCACCATCGTCGGCTTGCCCGAGGCGGAGGTTAAGGAAAGCAAAGACCGGGTTCGCTCGGCCATACTCAACAGCCGCTTCGAGTTTCCGGTGCGGCGAATTACAGTCAACCTCGCCCCGGCGGATCTGCCCAAGGAAAGCGGCCGTTTCGACCTGGCCATTGCGCTGGGCATTCTCGCCGCCTCCGGCCAGATCCCGGCAAACCGGCTCGCGCACTACGAATTTGCCGGCGAACTGGCCTTGACCGGGCAATTGCGCCCTATTCGCGGCGCCCTGGCCGTGACCTGCAAAGCCTGGCGTGACGGCCGGGCGTTTATTTTGCCGCGGGAAAACGCCGCCGAGGCGGCTCTGGTGAACGAAGCGGTCGTCTATCCGGCGGGTTCGCTGTTAGCCGTGTGCGCCCATTTAACCGGACAGGAACTCTTGCATCGCTGGGAGCAGGAAATTCTCCCTGCTCCCCACAACTATCCCGATTTTTCCGAAGTTCGCGGCCAAACCCACGCCAAACGCGCCTTGACGGTGGCGGCGGCCGGTTTCCATAGTCTGCTCATGGCCGGCCCGCCGGGCACCGGGAAAAGCATGCTGGCGGCTCGCCTCCCGGGTATTTTGCCGCCGATGAGCGAAGCGGAGGCGCTGGAATCGGCCGCGGTGCAATCGCTGAGCAGCGGCGGATTCCGCAGCGAACACTGGAAACAACGGGTTTTCCGCTCTCCTCATCATTCGGCGTCCAGCGCGGCGCTGGTCGGCGGCGGCAGCAATCCGCGGCCCGGCGAAATCAGCCTGGCGACGGCGGGAGTGCTGTTTCTCGACGAGCTGCCCGAATTTGACCGCAGCGTGCTGGAAACCCTGCGCGAACCGATGGAATCCGGGCGCATCACCATTTCCCGCGCGGCGCGCCAAGCCGATTTTCCGGCGCGTTTCCAGCTTATCGCCGCGATGAACCCCTGCCCTTGCGGCTACCTCGGCCATCCCTCCGGCCGCTGCCGCTGCACGCCGGATCAGGTGGCGCGCTATCGGGCCAAAATCTCCGGCCCGCTGTTGGATCGCATCGATTTGCAAATCGAAGTCCCGGCCTTGCCGGAGAGCGACTTGCTGCCGAGCCGCCCGCAGGCGGCACCCGCCGAAAGCAGCGCCTCCATCCGCCTGCGCGTGGAAGCCGCCCACGGACGCGCTTTGCTGCGCCAACAGAAGCCCAACGCCGCTTTAACGCCGGGCGAAATCGAGCTCTACTGTACCCCGGACCAAGACGGGGAAGACCTGCTGCGGCAAGCCATCGCCCGCCTCAATCTATCCGCCCGCGCCTATCACCGCATCTTGAAGGTGGCGCGCACCATCGCCGACTTGTCCGAAGCCCAAACGGTCGCCGCTGCTCATATCGCCGAAGCGATTCAGTATCGGCGTTTCGACCGAACCTAAAGACTTGGCTTATTCTCGGGCGTCTCCGGCCAGATGAGCGGCCGTCACATGACTACGCTTGTAGGAGCGACCTCCAGGTCGCGATTTCCAGAACTCCATCGCGACCTGGAGGCCGCTCCTACAAGAATTTCCGACCTTGGAGGAATTTCTAAAACAGCTTCTTAGACTATCCGGTTATTCCCATTCACGTCGGTGCGAGGTTCAGAAAATTGCGCACCTTCGCGAGCAGAACCTCCTTGTCGAAAGGCTTGACGGCGAAATCCGCTGCGCCGGCTTTCAGGCTTTCCACGACCACGGCCTTCTCGCTATGGCCCGTGATCATCACGACGGGAATATTGGCGAACTGCTCGACGGACTTAAGACGGCGCGTGGTTTCGACGCCGTCGATGTCGGGCAAGCCCACGTCCATGAGAATAAGGTCTGGGCGGCGCTTGCGTAGGGAGGCGAGAGCTTCCATGCCCGAGGTGGTAAAAACCAGGTCGATGTCCATTTCCGCTAGCGTCTGCTTCAGCAGCTTGTGCTGGAATTCGTCGTCATCGACCACCAGGACAAGGGGCCGGAAATGTTCGGCCAGGCTCTGCAAGGCGCGTGCCGATTCAAGCTGGGGGGCCAAATCGTCCTTCAGGGCACTGGCCCACTGTTGCACAGGCTGCACCGCGGCGGCGACGGTCTGAAAGGGTTTTTCGATTTCTTCCGCCTTCAGGCGCTTGATCTCGCGCTGCAATCCATCGCGGTCCTTGACGTCGACCAAATCGGGATAGCCTCCATGCGACAGCTTGCGGGAAAAGCTATCCAGCGCTGCACCGATGTCCTGTCCAGCCTGCCGCAACGAGCTCCTGGCGGCTTCCATATGCTGCCCACCCTTTGCGGCATAGCGCTCCAGTTGCGATTCCAAATCAGCCAGACGCCGTGCCTGGGCCGCTATTTCACTCCCGCCAGGCATGGCGGCGGCCGTCATTTGACGCATCGCGTGGTGCACCGCCATGGGGAGACGCGGTGTGTCGTGGGTCAGAGGCCAGAATAGGATGTAGTCGTCGAAATATTCCTTCCTGCACAACTCGTACACCCGCCGCAGGTCGTTCTTGTTACACAGAATCAGCGTCCGATGCGGCAGCGCGTGGACCACCGTGCTCAGCCGGTAGAGCCCAAGATAGTAGCGCTCGGCCTTTTCGAGGCTGTTGAAAGCCAGAATCAGCACCTCGGGCCGGTGTTCTTCGAAATCCTGAACGGCTCGCTCGGGGTCGGAGGAAGTGACGACATTCCCAAATTCTTCGCGCAGCAAGCCCCGCACCAAGTCCGCGTCCGAACTCACCTCCGTCGCCACCAGAATTTTAGGCTCGGCGGTCATGCTTTGATTGCCAAAAGTTTGCCGAGGCGGGATTCCCATGTGGACAGCCATCCCATGACCTCTGCCGCAGGCATCGGCTTGGCAATGAAGTAGCCTTGCGCGATGTCGCAGCCGGCTGCGCGCAGGAACGCCCAGTCGTCCAAGTCTTCCACGCCCTCGGCCACGGTCTTCATGCCGAGTTGCCGCGCCATGCCAAGGCTTGCCTCGAATATGGCGCGAAGCGATGAGTCACGGCAGGCACCGTGGACGAAGCCCCGATCCACCTTGAGTTCGTCGAAAGGAATGTCGCGCAACTGGGCGAGCGACGAGTGACCGGTACCGAAGTCATCGATGGACAGGCCGATATGCTTCAGACGCAGGCGGGTGAGAATGTCGAGCGATGCCAACGGGTTTTTCATCAGCCGGCTTTCCGTTACCTCCAACACCAAACTTGCCGGTGGAACGCCCGCCTTGGCCGCCGCGCGCGCAACGAAATCGGGAAACTCCAGGGAACCGAGGTTGTCCATCGAGACATTCACCGCCACGTGCAGGTGCAAGCCCGCATCTTGCCAGATGCGGGCCTGGTGCAAGGCGGCGGTCAATACCGCATGCGTCAGTTCGTCGATGAGGCCATGCTCCTCCGCCGTGGCGATGAACTGGTCCGGCAACACCAGGTCGTCCTCGGGATGGCGCCAGCGCACCAGGGTTTCCACTCCGGCGACCGCTCCAGAGGCGAGATCCACCTTGGGCTGGTAGTAGTTGACCAGCTTCCCGCCGGTTATGGCGCGCCACAGTTCATCGGGTTCATAGGTCTTGGGGACGATATGAAATGCCACGCTATCTCGCGAGGGGTGGCGTGTCAGCACCTGCCGCAACTGTTCGGGGGAAACCGGCTTATGCAGCGCACCGAGCACATTGAGCTGGTGGGCCTTGGACAGTTTCTCGGCGGTCTGCAGGATGCGCTCGTCCTCGCCGCTTACCAGTACCAAGCCGCCGGCATAGTTAATACGCACCAACTGCCGCACGAATTCCACGCCGTCCATCCCCGGCATCTGCAGGTCACAAAATATCAGACCAAACGCACCAACGCCGGATTCCAGCAGGGCCAGCGCATCCGTCGCGCGCTCGCGGCAAACGACATCGCTGAAACCGAGGTTTGCCAGTTGGCGCGAGAGGAGCTTGAGCACAAAGGGTTCATCATCGACTAACAGGATTTTCATGGTTTTTTCCCAGCCTTGTTTTTCATTGTTCTTTCAGAAGTGCGGCGATTTCTGCCTCGACTTGTGCCAAGGCGGCCTCGAAAGGCAC
>JAIOJO010000554.1 GCA_019911985.1 Sulfuricellaceae bacterium
AACGCAGCAAGGGCACCCCGGCGCGACGCAGCCATTGGGCCTGGGTCTGCCGCCGGGCTTCCGCGTTTTCCGCATAGCCGTCGCGCACCGCCCGCTTGCCGGTATCGACCCAGCGCGTCCGCCCCGACGCCACATCCCAAAAGCGCGCCAAGCCGACGTCCGGCAAAGCCGTCTCGGCGGCGTCGTAAATCTGCACGGCCAGCACCTCGTGCTGCGAGGCCAGGCTCGACAAGAGCGGCAAATCGGCTTGTTCCAGCGCGGCGAAATCGCTGATCAGCACCACCCGCGAGCCGCGCGGCAAGAGCGCTTCGAGGCGCCGCAGCAGGAAAGCGAAGCGGCCTTCCTCGCCGCGCGCGGCGGCCTCTAGCGGCGGGCACGGCGCATTGGCCGCCGCCACCAGGTCCAGCGCGCCGTCGAAGCCGTTGCGGCCGCGCAAGATAAGCGTATCCGGCTGCCACAGCGTGCCGCCGATGCTGGCATGCGACAGCGCCGCGCCGAACGCGAACAGCGCGGCGGCGCGCACCGCCTGGCTCACTTTCAACTGGCGGCGGGTGCCGAAGCGCATCCCGGCCTGGCGGTCGACGACGATATGCACCCGCGGCTGGCGTTCTTCCCGGTACGTTTTCACGTGGGGCCGTCCGGTGCGCGCGGTGATGCGCCAGTCCATCGCGCGCACGTCGTCGCCGCGCTGGTAGGGCCGCGCTTCTTCGTAATCGAGGCCGGAACCGAAAAATACCGAGCGCAAATCCCCGGCATGGCGCTGGCGCACGTCCCGCCCGGATGCGGCCAGGCGGTAGGCGTGCTGCGCCTGGCGCATGATGGCGGCGATTTCGTCCTTGCCCAGCAAGGGGCGATCCACCGCGCCGCGCGCCGCGGACGGCTTGCCCGCGAGACGGGCGAGCGTCCCCCGCACAGTCGCAAGCGGCCATGCGTTTGCCGCGGCAGCCACGAGACGCCGGTAGCGCGCGGCGTTGACGAGCTCTCCGCTCAAGGCACCGGAACCGCGAGCACCAGCTTGCGCACGATGGCGTCGCGGGAAACCTTGTCCATGCGGGCGGCGAATCCCGGAACGATGCGATGGCGCAGGCAATCCGGCGCGACGTCGAGAATATCGTCCGGCGTCACGTATTCCCGGCCCTGCAAATAGGCGTGCGCCGAGGCCGTCTGGGCGATTGCCAGCGACGCGCGCGGGCTGGCGCCGACTTCTATCATGTCGGCGAATTCCGGCAGCCACTTGGCCGCCTCGCGGGTCGCGCCCACCAGGCTCACGATGTAGCGCTCCAGTTGCGGGTCGATATGCACCTGCTTCACTTCCTGGCGCGCCGCGAGCACCGTCGCGACATCCACCGGCGGCGTCGGCGCGGCGTCGCCGGGCAAGCGGCGGTCGCGCTGGAGAATTTCCAGCTCTTCGTCGGCGCTCGGGTAGCCGAGTTCGACATGCAGCAGGAAGCGGTCCAACTGGGCTTCCGGCAAGGGATAGGTGCCGGCCTGTTCGAGCGGATTTTGCGTCGCCATCACCATGAACAGCGGCGGCAAGGGACGGGTGACCCCCCCCACCGTGATCTGATGTTCCTGCATCGCTTCGAGCAGGGCCGATTGCACTTTGGCCGGCGCGCGGTTGATTTCGTCGGCGAGGATGATTTCGTGGAACAGCGGCCCTTCGACAAAGCAAAAGCCGCTTTGCCGCGGGTCGTAAATATCCGTGCCGGTGAGGTCGCCCGGCAGCAAGTCGGGAGTGAACTGGATGCGCTTGAAGCCGGCGTGGACGCTGCCCGCCAGCGCTT
This sequence comes from Sulfuricellaceae bacterium, assembly GCA_019911985.1. Classification (GTDB taxonomy): domain Bacteria; phylum Pseudomonadota; class Gammaproteobacteria; order Burkholderiales; family UBA9220; genus JAIOJO01. The sequence goes on from JAIOJO010000554.1 coordinate 1,785, forward strand.
TCACGGCGGTGGTTTTCGCCAGCCCAGGCAAGCCTTCGACCAGGATGTGGCCGCCGGTGAGCAAGCCTATCACCAGGCGGTCGAGCAGGTCGCGCTGGCCGACGATGGCGTTTTCCAGCGAGAGGCGGAGGGCGACGATCCGGGGTTGATTGAGCATGGTTTTCCTTGTGGCGGCAAGAGCCGGGTTGCGACATATTAGTTAGAACAGGCTTTCGCCATCAATGGTCTGTTTAGACCAAGCACGCCTGCCAGGCGCGTGCCCTTGTCACATCAAGGCGTGCAAGCCTTGATAGCCGACATAGACGCCGACCAGCAGGATCAGCGCGCCGGAGAAGTACGGCGCTTTCCGGGCGAATTCGCCGAAGCCGCTCCAGCGCTTGGAAACATGCTTCACGCTGATGGCCGCCAAGAGGCCGGACGCCACCATCGTCAGCGCCAGGCCGATGCTGAAACTCAAAACCAAGGTCGCGCCCAGCGCGACTTTTTTCAGTTGCAGGCACAGCAGCAAGACGGTGATGGAAGCGGGACACGGAATGAGCCCGCCGGTCAGCCCGAACAGGACGATCTGCCCGGTCGTCACTTCCCGGTTGGCGAAGCGGTGGCGGATGTCGTTGGCGTGGGCCAGCTCGTGGGGGTCTTGGTAGCCCGGAGCCGACACGTCCAGCCCTGCGTAATCCTGGATCGCGTGGTGATGGTGATCGTGCTCGACGAACTCCACGTCGTAGTCGTGGCTGTGGTGCTCATGGCCCAAGCGCAGGCGGGCGACGAACTCGTGCGGTTCGGGAATTTCCTGCTCGGATTCCACGAAACCGTCGCGCTGGACGAAGGTGAACGCCTGGCGGCTGCCGTCGGGCCGCTCCGTCTCGATTCTCACCTGATCGGCCGCCCAGGCGTGGCCGTGCCGGCTCTCGCGGTACAGCCGGAAGCGCGGCGGGACACCCTGCTCAAACACTTCCAGCCGCACCGTGCCGTGGCCGGTATCGATCCGTTTGGATTCGTCGTGGCGGTGATCGTGTCCACGATCGTGGAAGCAGGCGCGTTGCTGCCGCCACGTCCGCCACATGATCCATGCCGCAACGCCCACGATCATCGCGGCGGAAGCCACTTGGAGATACGGTTCGTTTGCCTCGGCATTCCAGCGTTGGCCGAAGTACAGACCGCCTAGCGCGACAGCCCACACCACGGCGGTATGGGAAAACGTCGCCGACAGCCCGAGCAAAACCGCCTGCGCCCGCGTGCCCCGCACCGCGACGATAAAAGCCGCCATCATGGTCTTGGAATGGCCGGGTTCGAGGCCGTGCAAGGCGCCGAGCAAGATGGCGCTGGGTATGAACAGCCAAGCGTTGGCCGCACCCTGTTGCAGTAGCGTGGAAAACTCAATCATGAGGCCGCCTTATAGGTATTTGGTGATGGCTTTGAACTCGCGGATGGTGTCGTCCGCGCTCTGCGTGCCTTCGCGCACCGCGTGCTCTAGGCAATGGTCGATGTGGTCGTGCACCAAGGTTTTCTTGGCGGTGTTGATGGCGCTTTCGACCGCTTGAAGCTGCTGGGCGATGTCCAGGCAGCCGCGTCCCTCTTCGAGCATGGCGATAATGCTCTTGAGGTGGCCTTCGGCTCGCTTGAGCCGCTTGATGATGTCGGGATGAGAGCTGTGTGCCGCCATGTCTATGTATCCTATCCTAGGGGATAGGATATTAGCGCAAAAAATCGTCGCGCGCGCAAATTTCTCGCGTGTTCAGGTTTAAGGCGCCTCTGATTAAGTCGCACGGGGTCGCGACCCCGTGCGACTTAATCAGAGG
>JAIOJO010000555.1 GCA_019911985.1 Sulfuricellaceae bacterium
CCGCGTCAGCGGCGGCCTATGGCGGAAAAACCAAGGCTAGCGGGCCGGTTCTCGAACCCATTCCTTTTTTAGCCCGATCGGGATAACCTAAGCGAAATTATTCCGGACATGCCGACGATGACTTGGAGCAAGGCAAACCTCGCTTTCGAAACAATCCAGCAGCGCCAACTGCTGGCCAAACTGGCGTCTTCGATCCAGATGTTTGCCGAATTCAGCCAGGACGAAATCATCGAGTTTATCCGCCATGCGGACAAAAGCGTCTTCAAAGCCGGGAACCTCATTATCCGCGAAGGCGAGCCCGGCTTGTTCATGTACATCATCGTTTCCGGCAGCGCGAAAATCGTCAAACAAGTCGACGATCGCGAAGAATGCCTGACGGTTCTCAGTTCGGGCGAAGCCTTCGGCGAAATGGCTTTGATCGACAACATGGAGCGCTCCGCTTCGGTTAAAGCGATCAGCGATTGCACTTTGCTGCGCATCAGCGCGAGCAGCGTGCGGGAAATGCCGACGGTGGGAACCAAGACCTACCGCAATATCGCCATGCTGCTCGCCCAGCGCTTACGCTACAGCAATTCCTTGGCCTCGCTGCTGCTGCACAAGCTGCCCAATCCCAACGAGAATACGGCCTAGTCCGTCAGCCCCAAAACCGCTTGCGCGTTGCGGCCCGTCGCCAGCGCTATCTCTGCGAGCGTGAGGCCGCGCAGGCCGGCCAGCGTTTCCGCGATCTGCGCCAAGTATTCGGGGCTATTGCGCTGCCGGGCGGCAAACACCGGCGGGATATCCGGCGCATCGGTTTCCAGCACGATCGCCTCCAAGGGCAGCTCAGCGGCCAGGGCGCGCAGGCGAGTGGCGCGCGGATAGGTCATGGCTCCGCCGAAACCCAGCTTGAATCCGAGCTTGATGAATTCGTCCGCCTGCTGGCGGCTGCCGTTGAAGGCATGGGCGATGCCGCCCTTTACCGGGATACGGCGCACATGCTTGAGAACTTGATCCTGCGCCCGGCGGATGTGCAGCAGCACCGGCAGATCGTAGTCACGGGCGATTTTAAGCTGTTCGGCGAAGAAGAACGCCTGGCGCGCGGCATCCGCGTCCGGCACGAACAAATCCAGGCCGATTTCGCCCACCGCGAGCGGGCGATGGGCTTCGATAGCCGCGCGCAAATCCTGCAAGTCCGCTTCGCTGTGTTCGGCCACCAGCATCGGGTGCAATCCCAAGGCGGGCCTGCAACACGGATAGCGGGCGCAGGTATCGAGCACGGCGGCGAAGTTGGCGCGGGAGATGGCGGGAACGACGATCCGTTCCACCCCGGCCGCCACCGCCCGTTGCGCCACCGCGTCGCGGTCGGCGTCGAATTCGGCGGCATCGAGATGGCAATGAGTGTCGATCAGCACCTTCAGCCCCGCACCAGCGTCCACAGGCCGACGGCGATGAACAGGCCGCCGGCAACCCATTTGAGATAAGCCGCGTCGAGCCAGCGCGACAAGGCCGCCCCAGCCAGCACGCCGAGCGCCGAGGCCGCCACCAGGGCCAGCGAGGCGCCTAGGAACACCGTCCACTTGCTATGCCCTGCGGCGGCGAAGAGCAGGGTGGCCAATTGGGTTTTGTCGGCCATTTCGGCCAGGAAAACGGTGGCGAACACCGTGGCAAACAGTTTCCATTCCATGAATTCAACGCCTCTCTATCCCGATTATGCCATTCCGCGCCGCCCTAACCGCGGCGCTTGCGCAGTCTTTTTTCCAAGCCGATGACGCCATAGATGGCGACCCCCACCAGCAAAATGCGCAGCCACGCCCAAGCGTCGATGGGGGCGGTGCGGAACCAGGCGTTCATCGCCGGCAGATAGGTGAACAGCCACTGCAGCAGCGCCATCAGCGCGACCCCGCCCACCATCCAGGGGTTGGAAAAAACGCCCAGGGAAAACATGGATGCGCTCATGGAGCGGCAGTTGAACAGGTAGAACAGTTCGCCCACCACGAAGACGTTGGCCGCCACCGTGCGGGCGTAGTCCACCGCGGCGCCGTGGCGGAGTTCCCACTCGAACAGGCCGAAGGAGCCGGCCAGCAGCAAGGCACTGACGGTGGCGACACGCCACAGCAGGGCCGGCGTCAGGATAGGCATGCCGGGATCCCGCGGCGGGCGGCCCATGATGCCCTTCTCTATGGGTTCGAAAGCCAGCATCAGGCCGAGCAGCACGGCGGTGGTCATGTTGATCCAGAGGATTTGCACCGGCAGGATGGGCAGGGCCGCTCCCGTCAGCACGGCGGCGGTAATCACCAAGCCCTCGCCGAAATTGGTGGGGAGGGTCCAGACGATGAACTTGGTGAGATTGTCGAATACCCCCCGCCCTTCCTCCACCGCCGCTTCGATGGAAGCGAAATTATCGTCCAGCAACACCATGTCGGCGGCCTCCTTGGCCACTTCGGTTCCGCTCATGCCCATTGCCACGCCGATGTCCGCCTGTTTCAAGGCGGGTGCGTCGTTGACGCCGTCGCCGGTCATCGCCACCACCTGGCCGCCGGCTTGCAAGGCTTGCACCAGGCGCAGCTTCTGCTCCGGCTCGACCCGGGCGAAAACGTGGGCGGTCTGCGCCGCTTCGGCCAAGGCCGAGGCGTCCATCCCGGCCAGTTCCCGGCCACTGAGCACGCGAATTTCCGCCTTGCCTGCGAGGCCGATTTTGGCGGCGATGGCGGCGGCGGTGACGGCATGGTCGCCGGTGATCATTTTCACCGCGATGCCGGCCCGGCGGCATGCCTCGACCGCCTGGATCGCCTCGGGCCGGGGCGGGTCCATCATGCCTTGCAAGCCCAGAAACACCAGGCCCGAGCGGAGATCGCCGTGCTCCAGGCTCTTCTGCCCGGCCGCCGCCGTGCCGCGGGCCAGGGCCAGAACCCGCAGGCCCTGGCCCGCCATGTCGGCGGCAGACCGCTCCACGGCGTCGCGGTCGAGGGCAACCTCGGCGCCGTCCGCAGACAGCATGGCGGAACAGCGCTCCAGCACCTTCTCCACCGCACCCTTGAGGTAAATCACCCCGCCGTCCCCCGGCGACGAAGCGGATGGAACCGGTGCGTGGAGCGTGGCCATGTACTGGCAGCGGGACTCGAAGGGCAACTCGTCGATCCGGGGCAGGCCGGCAGCCGCCTGCTCCGGGTCGAGGCCGGCCTTCATCGCCGCCACGATCAGCGCGCCTTCGGTGGGGTCGCCGCTTATGGCCCAAACGCCGTTTTTCCGTTCCAGGGCAGCGTCGTTGCACAGCAGGCCGGCCAGCAGGCATTCCCGCAGGGCGCCGCTCGCCTCCACCGGCTCGCCGCCGCGGCCGATGCGGCCGTGGGGCGCGTAACCCACGCCGCCGACAGCGAAGCTTTCGCCGCCTGCCGCCACGGCCTGCACCGTCATCTGGTTCTGCGTCAAGGTGCCGGTCTTGTCGGTGCAAATCACCGTGGTGCCGCCCAGTGTTTCCACCGCCGGCAGCTTGCGCACGATGGCCCGCCGCTTGGCCATGCGCGACACGCCTATGGCCAGCGTGACCGTCACCGCCGCCGGCAAGCCCTCGGGTATCGCGCCCACCGCCAAGGCCACCGCCGCCATGAACATGTCGAAGGCGGTTTCCCCGCGCCACGTGCCGACGGCGAAGGTCAAGGCCGCCAGCGCCAAAATAACGTACAGCAAGACCTTGCTGAACCATTCGATTTTGCGCGTCAAGGGAGTGGATAGCGGAACCGCCGCTTGCATCAGGCGCGAAATACGCCCGGTTTCCGTAGCGTCGCCTATCGCCACCACCAC
>JAIOJO010000556.1 GCA_019911985.1 Sulfuricellaceae bacterium
CCTTACACCAAGCGCTTTTTCGCCCTGCCCCAGGCCTATCTCGGCATCGCCTTCGGCTTCGGCATCCCGATGGCCTTCGCCGCCCAAACCGGCGCCGTACCGGCCTTGGCGTGGTGGCTGCTGCTCGCCAATATTTTCTGGACGCTAGCCTACGATACCGAATACGCGCTGGTGGATAGGGAGGACGACCTTAAAATCGGCCTCAAAACGTCGGCCATCACCTTCGGCTGTTACGACATCCCGGCAATCATGCTGTGCTACGCGGCGGCGCTCGGCCTGCTCGGCTGGATCGGCGCAAGACTGGCGCTGGGTTGGCCGTTCTACGCCGGTTTGGCGGCCGCTGGCGGCATAGCGCTGTATCATTACACGCTGATCCGGGGCCGCGAACGCGCCCGCTGCTTCAAGGCTTTTCTGCACAACAACTGGTTCGGGGCGGCGATATTTGCGGGTATCGTGCTGAACGAGCTTCTGGCCTAGCGGGCCTGGCTAGCGCGAGGAATCCAGGCCGAATTGCCTGCACAAGGATAATTTGCTATCGTTTCGATATCGAATTGCTAGCCATCGGAGTGCCCTTATGCCAGGACTGCTAATCAAGGAACTTCCGCCGGAGCTTCATGCCCGCCTTAAACAGGAAGCCGCACGCCACCACCGCTCCATGACGCGACAAGCGCTGATGTTACTGGAGCAGGCGCTACAGGGCGGAAGCGCGAAACCGCGCGTGGCGCCGCCAGAACCGGTAGACATGGGCACCCTCCACGACAGCGAATGGGTTTACCGGGCTGCCCGCGAAGGCCGGGAATGATCGTCGCGGATACCCATCTCGTCGCGCAACTGATCCTGAAACTGGATCAAACCGAAACAGCCCAAGCCGTCTACCGCTCCGACCCGGAGTGGGTAATGCCGGAACTGTGGCGGCACGAGTTCCTCAATGTCCTCGCCAACTATCTGCGCTTCGACCGCGCCCCGCCGGATCGCCTCGCCCTTGCTTGGCAAAATGCCAACACCTTGTTCGCCGATTCCGCGCGGCAACCGGATTGGCTGCTCGCGCTCAAACTCGCCGGCGAGCACAATACCAGCGCCTACGACGCGCAATATCTCGCGCTGGCGCAAACCCTGAGCCTGCCGCTGGTGACGGAAGACAGAAAACTGCGCCAGGCGGCCCCCGGCCTTAGTCTCTCGATGCACGATTTTCTCGAACGGACACCCCCATGAAATACCGCGACCTGCGCGACTTCATCGCGCAACTGGAATCCCTAGGCGAACTCAAGCGTATCTCCGCCGAAGTCAGCCCCAAGCTGGAAATGACCGAAATCTGCGACCGCGTGCTGCGCGCCGGCGGCCCGGCGATTCTGTTCGAGAACCCAAGCGGCCATTCCATCCCGGTGCTGGCCAACCTGTTCGGCACGCCGCAGCGGGTTGCCATGGGCATGGGCGAGGATTCGGTGACCGCGCTGCGCGAAGTAGGCAAGCTGCTCGCCTTCCTCAAGGAGCCGGAACCGCCCAAGGGGCTGAAGGACGCCTGGGACAAGCTGCCGGTGTTCAAGCAGGTACTCAACATGGCGCCGAAAGAGGTTTCCTCCGCCCCCTGCCAGGAAATCGTCTGGGAAGGCGCGGACGTGGATTTGGCCAAGCTGCCGATCCAGACCTGCTGGCCCGGCGACGTGGCGCCGCTCATCACCTGGGGCCTCACCGTCACCCGCGGCCCGCTGAAGAAACGCCAAAACCTGGGCATTTACCGCCAACAGGTGATCGCCCGCAACAAGCTCATCATGCGCTGGCTCGCCCACCGCGGCGGCGCGCTGGATTTCCGCGATCATTGCCTAGCCAACCCCGGCCAGCCTTTCCCCGTGGCGGTGGCCCTGGGCGCCGACCCCGCCACCATCCTCGGCGCGGTCACCCCGGTGCCGGATTCCTTGATCGAATACCAGTTCGCCTGCCTGCTGCGCGGCGCGAAAACCGAAGTGGTGAAATGCCTGGGCTCCGACCTGCAAGTGCCGGCGGGCGCGGAGATCGTGCTGGAGGGCGCGATCTACCCCAACGACACCGCCCTGGAAGGGCCTTACGGCGACCACACCGGCTATTACAACGAGCAGGCCGAATTCCCCGTCTTCACCATCGAGCGCATCACGCTGCGGCGTAATCCGATCTACCACAGCACCTACACCGGCAAGCCGCCGGACGAACCGGCGGTGCTGGGGGTGGCGTTGAACGAAGTGTTCGTGCCGCTGCTGCAAAAGCAGTTCCCGGAAATCGCCGACTTCTACTTGCCGCCGGAAGGCTGTTCCTACCGCCTCGCCGTGGTCAGCATCAAGAAACAATACCCTGGCCACGCCAAGCGGGTGATGTTCGGGGTGTGGAGCTTCCTGCGCCAGTTCATGTACACCAAGTTCATCATCGTCACCGACGACGACGTGAATATCCGCGATTGGAAAGAAGTGGTGTGGGCCATGACCACCCGCATGGACCCGGTGCGCGACACGCTGCTGGTGGAAAACACCCCCATCGACTACCTCGACTTCGCCAGCCCGGTCAGCGGCCTAGGCGGCAAGATGGGCATGGACGCCACCAACAAGTGGCCGGGTGAGACCAGCCGCGAGTGGGGCACGCCCATCGCCATGGATGAGGCGGTGAAGCGGCGGGTGGACGAGATGTGGAGCCAACTGGGGCTGTGACGCCCATGACCGAGCCGCGCTTCCTCTGCGACGAAATGCTCGGCCGCCTGTGCCGCTACCTGCGTGCCGCCGGCTACGACGCCACCCTGGCCAAGGGCGGCGAGCCCGATGCCCACCTGCTGCAGCAAGCCATCGCCGAACAGCGCATCTTCCTTACTTGCGACCAAAAAATCCTCGAACACAATGCCGCCTGCGAGGTGGCCGTCGTGCTCCCCACCGGCAACCTCAACCAGCTGGCCGCCTTCCTCAAGCAACACCTCGGCCTCGACTGGCTGCACGCGCCTTTCAGCCGCTGCCTGGTGGACAATCGTGTGCTTCGGCCTGCCGATAGGGACGGCATCTTGCGCATTCCGCAAGATGCCCGGCGCGCAGGCGAGCGCTTCATGGCTTGTCCGGCTTGCGGGCGGGTATATTGGCGCGGTTCGCACTTGCGGCGGATGATGGGGTATTTACGGCGCTGGGCCGAGGGGTAGGCGCAAGCTCCCGCTCGCGAAAGCGCTGACACCTAGCCTATTCGCGGCCAGGAGGCCGCTCCTACCGCATCAAGGTTCTTGCGATTGCCCCGCGGCCGCAAAGAATCTATATTGGCCGACAAGAACAACAAAGGAGCGGACATGTTAACGCTAATCAGATACCTGGTACTGGTACCCGCCTCGTTCATCGTCGATCTTTCCGGCCTGATCGTGGTGCCCATCGCGCTGCTCTTCACGAGCAAGCAGGCCAACCACCTGCCGCCCCTTTTTTGGCCGTGGGACAACGACACCGAGGGCATCAACGGCGACGCCTACTGGAAGCAAAAATACGGCGACCGGGTCACCTCATTTTACTGCCGCTTCCTGTGGCTGGCGATCCGCAATCCCGGCAACAACTTCGGCTACTACTGCGGCTGGCTGCAAACGCCGGACTGCACATACCGCCACTGGGGCGACCCTAAGATCAGCAACCAACCCTACCGCCCGGGCCAACTCTTCGTCATCGGCGACAACGGGAAGAACCGGGCATTCTGCCTCTACGTCATCTGGCCCAGCCTGCCGGGACGCTGCCTGCGCATCTTCCTCGGCTGGAAAATCCACGACATGTGCAAGGACGGCACCGCCGCGCAACTGGTGTGCGTAGTCAATCCTTTCATGAGCCGCAGCGAGTAGCCCGTGCGGGGATTGCGGCAAGGCTCTATGCCGGCCGCCTTTGGGGTAAAATCCACTCATGCACCCCATAGCCCCCCAATTCGAACGCACCCAAATCCTGCTCGGCGACGCCGGCATAGAGAAACTCGCCCATAAGCATGTCTTCGTCGCCGGGCTGGGCGGGGTCGGCTCGTATTGCGCGGAAGCTCTGGCGCGCGCCGGGATAGGCCGGCTGACGCTGCTCGACCACGACGTGGTGGCGGCCAGCAACATCAACCGCCAGTTGCCGGCGCTGCTCTCCACCGTAGGCCAGCCCAAGGCCGATCTGATGCAGCAGCGCATCCTCGACATCAACCCCGCCTGCCGCTTGACGGTCATCCGCGAGTTTTTGAATACCGAGAACGTCAACCGGCTGGTTCCGGCGGACGCCGATTACGTCGTCGACGCGATCGACTCGCTGGCGTGCAAGGTGGCGCTGGTGGCGGAGAGCCATCTGCGCGGGCTGCGCGTGGCGTCCAGCATGGGGGCGGGTAACCGCCTCGATCCGTCGCGCATCAAAATCGTCGACATCGGCAAGACCGAGATGTGTCCGCTGGCGCGCCAAATGCGCAAGCGCTTGCAGCGCCACTACGGCATCCGCAAGGGCATACTCGCGGTGTTTTCCGACGAGCAGCCCAGCGCGCCGCTGCCGCCCGTGGCGGTGGACGGGCCTGGCCGTGCGCGCGCCGTGAACGGCACCATCAGCTACATGCCGCCGCTATTCGGGATGATGCTGGCGGGCGCGGTGATCCAGCGCCTGCTCGCCGACTAGCTGTATGGAATAAAAACGGACGGCCGGAAACGCCTCAAGCCTTCCCGATCCATATCCAGAACGGCAGCGCCAGCCACATCAAGAGCGTCGTCCACCCCACCAGCAGGGCCGCGCGTTCGGTATCGAGCTTAAAACGGTCGGCAAGAACGAGCAGCATCACCATGCTGGGCATGGAGGATTCGATGATCGCGGCATACTGGGGCTCGCCGACGGGAAAGAATAGCTGGGACGCCATCCCCCACACCAGCGCCGGAATAACGGCCAGCTTGACCAGCGCCACCGCCAGGATATAGCGGTCGGGCCGCAGTTGCCGCCAGGGTATGGATAGGCCGAGCACGAACATCATGACAGGCACGGTCGCCTGGCCGATCAAATGAGCGGCGCGAACCGCCGCGCCGAGGTCGAGACCGGAGTAATGCACCGCGATGCCGGCGGCAAAACCCCACAGCGGCGGCAGTACGGCCAAGGTGCGCCACAGCGGCGGTGCTTTGACGGCGCCGCGCCCCGGCCCAAGGCGGGTGGCTATCGCCACGCCCAGGCTCCACACCAAGGGAACGGCGGCCAGCATGTCGTTGTACGCCGGATAGCGCGCGGCCTGGGGGCCGTATACCATGGTCAATATCGGCAGCCCGATGTAAAAGGTGTTGCCGAATAGGCCGCCTATCATCAGCGCGGCGCGGCCCGCATCGTCCAAACGCGCGCCGAACGCGCTACGGTACAATAGCCAATACAACAGGACGCTTCCCGCCGCGACGCCCAGCGCATACAGCAGCGGAACCGTCAACAAGTCCAAGGTGACGTCGAAGGAAGCGCCGATAGCGAACATCAAGGCCGGCACAAACACATTCAACGCCAGGCGGTTGAGCTGGACGCGCAGCAAGGCCGGCGGCACCTCGCCGCCATGGCGCGGCCATACCCCCCCGGCGCCGACGAGCAGCGCAATCGGCAGCATGACTTCAACGATCAATGGCAGCATGGAAACCGGTGGCATGGATAGATTCCATTTAAATAACGTATGATTGTAACCGCCGCGCAGCGATATTGCGCAAGCTAGGAGGAGACGATGGAGTTAATGCTCGGATTAGTGCGGGTGATAGGCATGATCGCTATCGCCAGCGCCCTAGTCGCCGTAATTTTTCTGATCTGGCGCTACGTCAGCAACCTCAACCAGGAAGACATCGACATCGCCCGCTTCCGCAAGCTGTCCTGGAATCTCCGCCAATTCATCGAACAAGCCCAGCGCGCCGGCAGCGGCGACTTTCCCCATGTCAAGGCCGTTGCTTCCTGGCTCTCGGAAAGCCTCGAATGGACCAAGG
>JAIOJO010000557.1 GCA_019911985.1 Sulfuricellaceae bacterium
TGAACTTGCAGTTGGATGTGCAAAATGCCGGGCGATTTCTGGGCTCTTTTGGCTTTCCCGGGGCGGTCAAAGGGGGATCGGCCGCGCTTACCGGCCGCTTGGCCTGGGAAGGCGGGCCGGGTGAAATAGGCTATTCCAGCTTGACCGGCAAGCTGACGCTGGAAGCCCATAACGGCCAGTTTCTCAAAATCGACCCCGGTATCGGTAAGCTGCTCGGCATTATCAGCTTGCAAGCGTTGCCGCGACGAATTTCATTGGATTTCCGCGATGTATTCAGCGATGGTTTCGCATTCGATAAAATTTCCGGCTCTATGCTTGTCAATCATGGCATAGTCAGTAGCGACGATTTTACTATGGTGGGCCCGGCGGCACTTGTATCGATGAGCGGGCAGACGGATTTGGCTAAAGAAACGCAAAACCTTCAAGTTAGAGTGGTTCCCTCATTCAGCGACAGCGTTTCGGTGGCTGGCGCATTTTTAGGCGGCCCGGTTGTGGGGATAACTTCACTGATAGTGCAAAAAATGTTAAAAGACCCATTAGGCCAGATTACGGCCTATAGCTATGCCATTACGGGTAACTGGACGGATCCGATTGTGACTAAAATTGATCGGAATGCACCGCAGCCGGGAGCGAGCTTGAATGGAGGGTCTCCATGAAATTGCACCAGGGGCTTCTTGCTTTTCTGCTGTTTTCTTCGGCAATGGCCGGAGCCGCGGAAAATTTTATCGTGCCGAACGACTTATGGATGCTCCCGCGCAGTGGCACTCTCATCGCTCAACAACCCGAAATTCGCCAGGCCGTTGATATATATCTAGCACAGCCCGATATTAAACTGATTATTCACCATGGTTTGCGCGACGAAGACACGGTATATGCAGAGGAATTGCGGTCTTGGCTGTTGGCCATGGCAGTTGAGCCTGCTCGGATAGAATTACGGAATGACTTGGCGGCCAACTCGCCGCTTACAATTGAAATCGGAAAAGTGAAATGACAGTTAAAGGCAGTGCGACGAAAAAGAAAGCGGCACTTTCCAGTAGCGCGGGGCAAGCTGGCGTTTGCCGCATTGCGGCCGTTCAGATGGCTTCAGGGCCTAATGTTGCCGCGAATTTAAGCGAGGCGGGCCGCCTGATCGAAATGGCCGTGGAGATGGGGGCGCGCATGGTGGTGCTGCCGGAATTTTTCGCTATCATGGGCATACACGATAGCGACAAAGTTGCGGTGAGCGAATCGGAGGGGAAAGGCCCGATTCAGCGGTTCATGAGCGCCACAGCAAAAAAATACGGTATTTGGCTGGTTGGCGGCTCCATCCCCTTGCAGGCAAGCGTCCCGGGAAAAGTCCGCAACAGTTGCTTGGTCTATGACGACAAGGGTAAGCAAGTCGCCCGGTATGACAAAATCCACCTGTTCGGCTTGGACCTCGGCAATGAGCACTATCGCGAGGAGGATACCATCGAGCCAGGCGATCGAGTGGTGGTGGTCGAGACACCCTTTGGTAAATTGGGCCTGTCGGTCTGTTACGATTTGCGTTTTCCTGAGCTATACCGTGCAATGAAAGAAGTCGACGTCATCGTCATCCCGTCGGCCTTTACCGAAACCACGGGAAAGGCGCATTGGGAAACTTTAGTTCGTGCTCGCGCCATCGAGAATTTGGCATACGTGGTGGCGTCGGCTCAAGGCGGCTACCATTTGAATGGCCGTGAAACTCATGGCAATAGTATGATCGTAGATCCTTGGGGCGTCGTGTTGGACCGCTTGCCGCGCGGTTCAGGGGTGGTTATCGCTGGGGTCAACCGCGGCTATCTGAACTCCTTGCGCAAGAGCCTGCCGGCTTTGCAACATCGCACTATCCACCAATGCTAATAATTCATTATTCCGATTAAGTAAGGCTTTTAGGATACCTTCGCACCATGATTAACACCCACCCGGAAATTCTCATTCCTAATAGCGAACAATTGTTGGCTACGGCAAGAAGCTGTTTGTTGGCGCCTCATGGACTGGATCTTCACGATTTGGAGCGTGTATTCGACACCCTAGCCGTTCACGATGTCGATTATACCGACCTGTATTTTCAATATACCCGTGCGGAAAGCTGGAGCCTGGAAGAGGGCATCGTCAAATCCGGTAGTTTCGATATCGATCAGGGTGTCGGCGTGCGAGCCGTTTCCGGCGAAAAAACCGCGTTTGCTTATAGCGATGACATCGGATTACCCGGCCTGATGGAGGCGGCGGAGGCTACCCGTGCGATTGCACGCCAAGGGGGAGGAGGCCGAGCGTTGCGAACGGCATCGGCCGGCGGAGCGCTGCAATTGTATTCGCCCCATGATCCCATCACCAGTCTGAAGGACGCTCAAAAAGTGGCGTTGCTTGAGAGGTTAGAGCGTTATGCGCGGGAGGTCGATCCGCGCGTGACCCAGGTGATGGCCTCTCTAGCGGGTGAATACGAAGTGGTTTTGGTTGCTCGCGGCGACGGTCATGTTGCCGCCGATGTACGTCCCTTGGTCAGGCTATCCCTGCAGGTAATCGCCGAAGAAAGCGGGCGTCGTGAGCAGGGAAGCTCCGGTGGGGGAGGCCGTTTCGATTATGCTTATTTTAGCGACGACATTCTGCATCAGTATGCACGCCAAGCCGTGCATCAGGCCATGATTAATCTGGAGGCTAGACCGGCGCCGGCTGGTTCAATGACGGTCGTGTTGGGATCGGGTTGGCCTGGTATTTTACTGCACGAGGCTATCGGGCATGGCTTGGAAGGGGATTTCAACCGCAAGGGCAGTTCAGCGTTTAGCGGGCACATCGGTGAGCGAGTCGCAGCGAGCGGGGTAACCGTAGTGGACGATGGGACAATCGCGCGTCGCCGGGGTTCGCTCAATATCGACGATGAAGGCAACCCTAGCCAAAATACGGTGCTGATTGAAAACGGTATTTTAAAAGGCTATATGCAGGATAGCCTGAATGCCCGCCTCATGGGTACGGCGCTGACCGGAAATGCCCGCCGCGAATCCTATGCTCACCTTCCAATGCCGCGCATGACAAATACTTATATGCTCAACGGCAACATGGACCCCGAGGAAATTATCCGATCGGTAAAGCACGGTCTCTACGCGGTGAATTTTGGGGGCGGTCAAGTCGACATTACCAGCGGTAAATTCGTTTTTTCCACGGCGGAAGCTTATATGATCGAGGACGGTAAAATTGCCTATCCGGTGAAAGGCGCAACCCTGATCGGCAACGGGCCGGATGTATTAACG
>JAIOJO010000558.1 GCA_019911985.1 Sulfuricellaceae bacterium
CATCCTTGTAGAGCAGCGTAATCACCGAACGCTGGACAAACGGACAAACTTTGAAGCTGATGAGTTCAAGTTCCATGGGCATCCTCTATTTCGTTACAATATTCGGTCCAAACGGATGAGTCGGGCCGATCGCAGAGCCGCTCTAAATAGGCAAGCGCCGCCTCCATGTTAGCCGCAGCGGCAGGACTCAAGCCCTCGCCCAAGACGAAGCTCTCTCCCCGTACAGTCAACAGATAGGACGGCGGAGGCTCCTGCCCATACACTTGACGGTACACTTCAAGCACCGCGGCCGGCGACATGACATGCGTGGTATACCCAACCTCACTCGAAGGCCGCAAGCGGCTAAACTGGTAGGGCGCCGCGCACGATACGCTGGCATCGATAAATAGAACCAGCTCGCTATCCAGCAAATCCACGGCATGCTCAACCTGTAGCTGGAAGTCGGCGACCAACTTAAACCGAGCCTGCGCGTCAGGCCAACTGGCCAGGCTATCGTATATCAACGGCCCTAAGGCATCGTCGCCCCGGCTGGGATTGCCGCAAATTAAAATGCATAAGCGCGGGATGGTGCTCACGGAGGGAGAGACGCGTCCCACTGTTCAGTTCAGCGGGGGCAGGCCGTCCTGGGGCATTCCGTTGGCGATTTCGTCCATCGTAGCCTTGCGTATCGCGGCCACGTCCACCACGAAGGTCACGGTCTCGCCCGCCAAGTCGTGATTGGAGTCGATGGTCAGCTTGCCGTCTTCAATGCGGGTGACATGGAACTTCATCGTTTCCCCGCCTTCGTTTTCAAACTCGATCTCGGCACCGATGCGGCGGAATTCAGGGGGAACGTTATCTATATCGTCGGTAAAAGTCAGTTCGGGACGATGCGGGCCGAAACCTTCTTCGGGAGTCAGAACCACCTCGACGCGATCCCCGATGGATTTTCCCTCCAGGGCCTTTTCGATTTTCTCGAACAAATCGCTCTTGCCACCATGGACGTAACCGATCGGCACGTCGGACTGCTCGTAAACCTCGCCACTGCTCTTGAGGATGGAATAGGTCACGTAGACCGCCTTGTTCTTGCCAACTCTTTCTTCACTCATACCGCATCCAACTAAAAGGTAAAGCGTCAGTTTATCCCATCGCTCAAGCTCAAGCCATGGGTTCGCCCGTTTTAAGGACTTCCAGCGAGACTCCCAGCTTCTTCAGCGGAGTACCCATAGGCCATTGCAAGGTGATCGTTACCGCCTGCATGATTTTCTCGAAACCCGCCTCGGACTGGGATACGGTAAAATGGGGAACAGCACGGAAATGCGCGGGTCGATCGCAACGCAAAACGACCCGTCCGCCCATCACATCGTCCTCCAAGGCGATTTCGGCAAGCTCTTCCCGTATCAGCTCCTCGCCGAAACCGCACACTACGGCTCCGTCAGCGACATACCGCCCCGCCGGACCGTCGCAACTCGGCATGGCCAAGTTGATTTCAGTGCTAAAAAAGCCGTGCTGATGCCCCTCGAAACGGTAAGCGGCTGTCAAACGATTTCCATCCAGGGCGATATGCTTTTCGATGCGGCCGCCGAGCGTGTCGATATGGCAATGCAAGCCTTTATTTTGGAATGCCCCTTCGTAATGAACAAGCGCCATGGGCGCACCGCCATCCGAACTCAAACTGTCGCAAAAAGAGGCTCTGGCATAAGCGTCGACCGCCATGTCCTGAGGATGGATTTCATGCTTGAAGGCAACCCGGTCATGCGGCGAGGCGATTCCTTCGCCTGCGTGTTGCGTAGATTCTTGCAAATGAATTTTGCGGTAGTAGTGTTCGTCCTGGCGGCGCAGGGTATCGCCGAAATTATGGTTTAAAACATAGGCATCCAACTCATGCACCGCCGCCC
>JAIOJO010000559.1 GCA_019911985.1 Sulfuricellaceae bacterium
CTTGAATATCCCGCATGCTGCCCGTTGCCGCCAAGGCATTCTGGCTAAAGCGCGCGGTCTGCTCCGGATTAACCGCTATTTTTTCTTTGGCTTGCGCCGTTTCGTTTTGGATCGCCACCACCAGCGAGGATATTTCGCCGGTGGCGCTCGCCGTCCTTTCGGCCAATTTACGCACCTCGTCGGCCACCACCGCAAACCCCCGCCCCTGCTCACCGGCCCGCGCCGCCTCAATCGCCGCGTTCAGCGCCAACAAATTGGTTTGGTCGGCTATCTCCTTAATCAGGCTGACGATCCCGCCGATTTGCGCGGCGCGTTCGTCCAATGCGTTTACCGAGTTGGCGATATCATTGGTTTTGGCCGCCATGTCCGTCAAATTGCGGGTGATTTCCGTCACCGAGGACAAGCTTTCCCCCGCCGCGCCCACAACCTGATTGGCTTTCTCCACCTCGGCGTTTTCGATTTTCATCGCGGCGGCCATGTTGCCCATCGATTTCTGGGATTCCGCCATGGTTTGGCTAAAGGTCAGAATGTTTTTAAACAAGCCGCGGTTGAAATCATCCTGCCCCAGCGCGGCAGCCAGGCGTTCAGCCGACTCGGCCCGCTCCGCCTCCCAGGCCAGCCGGTCTTGCTCGTACCGTTCCCCGCACTGCGCCAACTCGTTCCGCAACACCGCCGCTTCCCGTTGATATTTTTTTCCGCCAAAAATCATTGCCCATTCTCCATGTGTGTTTTTTTCATAATTGTACCGCCCAATTATCGGCTCAGCGTATTTCCCAGATAAAAATCGGCACGTCACATTTCCTCGTGCCAATAACGCCTCTCCGCTTGCCTCCAGAGTCGCAGCTCTATTCCCCGGGCCGGACCGAAACGCAACAGCACGGCACCTTCCTTGTCCGTTCGTCGGACAGAGGCGCCGAGTGCGCGGTAGCGCTCCAGCACTTCGCCTTTAGGGTGGCCGAAACGATTCAGGTAACCGGCCGTCACGACAGCCACGGACGGCCCTATCCGGCGCACGAAGCGGTCGCTCGACGAGGTTTTGCTGCCGTGATGGGGCACGAGCAGTACGCTACTGGGCAGCTCCCCGCCATGCCGAGCGATCAAATCCTCCTCCGACACGCGTTCGATATCCGCGGTCAGCAAGACGCTAGCGCTTGCCGTGCTGATTTTCAACACGCAACCCCGGTCGTTATCCTTCACGCGGGGAAGCCGGTAACTCGCCCATGTCGGGTGGAGCACCTCGAAGCGCACCCCATCCCACTCCCAGCGCTGCCCGTCGTAGCAAGGGAGCGCGCGTTTCGCCGCCATCGCCACCGGATGCAGAGCCGGCAAAGGGGAAGCCAACCATCCGACCGGAACCGCAGCAAGCACCGACTGGGCTCCTCCATAATGGTCGATATCGTCGTGGGTCACGATCATTCCGTCCAGAGCGGAGATACCGCTGCTGCGCAGGAACGGAACGACGATTCGGTTCCCGCTATCGGATTCGCTGCTAAAGCGAGGACCGGCATCGTACAGCAGGGCATGGTGCGCGGTCTGCGCCACCACGGCCTGCCCCTGGCCCACATCGAGAACGGACAACCACAATGCGCCGGGTTCCGGTTTCAACGGCAGCACCAGGAACATCGGCGCCATAGCGGACCAACCCAGCCAACGCGCGGGAAAACCGCGCGGCAACAACAGCCATAAGGCCCCCACTACGGCGCAAATCACCGTCCAGCCAGGCGGCGCATGTTGCTGCCACACCGCGTCGGGCAGACGGCTGAGGAATTCCAAGGGAAGCATGCATGCCGCCATCAGCGCATGAGCCGCCTGCAACGGCAAATTCCAGGGAAGAACCGCGGCCGCCAAAGCGAGCGGGGTGACCAATAAGCTGACCACGGGTATGGCGAAAGCATTCGCCACGGGGGAGATCAAGGAAACCTGCTGGAACAGGGCCAGCAATAAGGGCGCCAGCCCCAGTGTAAGCGCCCATTGCACCCGGACCCACTGGCGCAACCAATGGCAATGGCCGACCCGGCTGGCCGACACGTAGAAAATCAAGGCCACCGCGGCGAAGGAAAGCCAAAACCCCGGCGCCAGCACAGCCCAGGGATCGAGCGCCGCCACCGCGACCAGCGCCCAGACCAGCACCAATGAGGCCGAGGCGGTGCGCCCCGACCATAGCGCCAGCGCGACGACCGCCAGCATATACACGGTGCGCTGGGCGGGCACCGCAAAGCCCGCTAGCAAGGCATACCCTAGTGCCGCGAACATTCCCGCCAATACCGCCGCCTTGCGGGCCGGCAATAACTGCAGCAATACCGGGCTGCTCCGCCAAAATAGGGAAAACAGCGCAAATACCGCACCGGAGACCATGGTCACATGCAGGCCGGAAATGCTGATCAGGTGCGTGATGCCTGTCCGCGCGAATACCTGCCATTGTTGCGCCGGGATGGCCTGCTGGTCGCCGACGGTCAAGGCTTGCAATACTCCAACGTAGGGGCGACCGGCCAAGTCATGCTGAAAACGCCTTGCCACCCTTTCGCGCAGGCGTTCGATGAGATAACCGGGTTGAACGACCAACTCCGTTAGGCGTCCATTGCCTGGAGCAATCCGCACATAACCGGTTGCGCGGATATCCCGCTCCAGCAGCCAAGCCTCATAATCGAAACCGTGGGGATTAAAGTTGCCGTGCGGCCGCTTCAGCCGCACGCTGAGGCGCCAGCGTTCGCCGGCATGGAGATCGGGAGGCTCTTGGTTCGCGGCATGGCGGCCGCGCCCGGCATACCATCCCAGACGGATATGGCGGTG
>JAIOJO010000560.1 GCA_019911985.1 Sulfuricellaceae bacterium
ACCTTGTAGCGGCTCGCGCTCAGCATTTCGCTATCGGCGGCCGCGCCACTGCCAATGCCATAGGCCACCAGTATCTGCGTTCCCGCGAGCGCCCCGAAATTGGCCGTGCCCAGGGAAACAGGCAACATGCCGGTAAGGCTCCCCTGGTAGGCGGCGGGGAAGGGGACATTGGGATCGTACTGCTTCCAGCCCGTGGCCGTATAAAAATACAACTGCCCATTGGGAAGCAAGGCCACAACATAGGCCTGACCTGTCTTGCTCCAGTGTTCCGGGGCAAACATGACGCCGGCGTCCAGCGAAGTCGTCCCGTCGCTATTGGCTACGCTTTGTGTTCCCGCAAAAATCGGCGGAACCTTGGACGGGTCTCCGGCATTGATCGAAATTTGCTTGGGACTCAAAGTAGCGCCCGAGGCGTTAAGATTACCGTCCCCTTGCACGCCGCTGCCCTGCGGCCCCCACGTCCATACGCTCCCGTCAAGCCCGATGGCGGCCGCCGATCTTCCCATGGCAACGCTAAAGAAGGGAACGGTCTGTACCACTTTCAAGGGGCCGACCTTGGTGCCCGTGCTGGTTCCGCCGGTGGTGCCATCGCCTTGCTGCCCGCTGCTCGACCCGCCGCAGGTCCATGCTTGGCCGGCCGCATCCAGGAACACGTCTTCCCCGTCCGGGCCGGAGGATACTGATTTGATGTTGGCGAAGCCGGTCAAGGTGGCCGGAGGGAATACCGTGACGCCCGATTGCTTCGGCTGGCCGCAGCGCGTTACCGCAGAATTGGTATCCCCCCAAGACATCACATCGCCCGTGCTCAACACGGCAAAGTTGGCGTTCGAATTATTGACCCCGTCAGCGCCGATCGCCACGGCATTGCTAACACCCGATACCGGCGCAATCGGATCGGGTTGATTGATGTTCGCCCACTGAAAAACCTGGCCGCTGCTGTCCAAAGCGATGACCGACGTATCGGCGGCGCGCAGATCGACAATTTTCGATAGGCCGGAGATCAGCGTCGGCGTGGTCACTTTAGCGGGTGTTGCCGATCCGCTCCCCAGTTCCCCGTATGAGTTCCTTCCCCAGCCATACACGTTGCCGGTTAAATTGACCGCGTAGGCTGTGCTCCCCCAACCGGCATCGATACCGATGATATTGGAGAGACCGGCGACTTGGACGGGTACCTTGCTTGAGGTATCGGTGGGACCCATCATGCCCTGTTCCCCCCACACCCATACCGTGCCGTCCGCCTTAAGGGCCGCCGAAAATCCATTGCGGGCGACGACGCTCACCACGCCCGATAGGGAGGGAATCTGGGTCGGCGTTGCGGTTGTTCCCGCTCCAATGCCAAGCTGCCCCCATGTATCCCATCCCCAAGACCATACCGTGCCGTCGGTTTTCGCCAAGAGCATGTGATAGTCGCCTACCGATATCTTGGGCAACTTCGCTACGCCGACCACCGGCTCAGCGTAAGCGGATGCAACCGCCATCGCCAAGGCCACGGAAACAAATGATCGCTTGCCGATGAGCCAGCTTGTCCCGCGCGCCCTGGTTTTCTTTTCGAATTTGGCCGTATGAAGCGGCCATAGAGTAGTAAGCATCACGTTTTATCCTCCCTTGTTGTTACGCGATAAAAGCGCCCAGTCGAATGTCTGGCCGCCGCCTTGAAACCCCAAACAACCCTCTGACTTGAAAAGCATAACACAATGTCATTTAAGGCGCCTCTGATTAAGTCGCACGGGGATCGCGTTGCGTCAAAAGCCGGAGGCTGCAAGGCGCGCGACGCCGGTCGTAGCGAGCC
>JAIOJO010000561.1 GCA_019911985.1 Sulfuricellaceae bacterium
CCCCGGCTCCGGCCGTTTTAGCCGCCCCCGTGGCCGCCACCAGCACCAAGGCGCACGCCAGCCCGTCGGTGCGCGCCTTCGCCCGAGAATTGGGCGTCGATCTCACGCTGGTCAACGGTTCCGGCCCGAAACGGCGCATCCTCAAGAACGACGTGCAGGCCTTCGTCAAGGCCGAACTGGGCAAGCCCCGCGGCGGCGCGGCGGGCGGCCTGGCCTTCGGTTTGCCGGACATGCCGGCGGTGGATTTCGCCAAGTTCGGCCCGGTGGAAAGCAAGCCGCTGGCGAAAATCAAGAAGCTCTCCGGCGCCAACCTGCACCGCAACTGGGTGGCCGCGCCCCACGTCACCCAGTTCGACGAAGCCGACATCACCGAGATGGACGCTTTCCGCAAATCCATGGCCGACGAGTACAGAGCCCAGGGCATACGCATCACGCCCATCGTGTTCCTGATCAAGGCCGTGGTCGCGGCGCTGAAAGCGTTTCCCCAGTTCAATTCCTCGCTGTCGCCCGACGGCGAGAGCCTGGTGATGAAAAATTATTTCCACATCGGCGTGGCGGTGGACACCCCCGACGGCCTGGTGGTACCGGTGCTGCGCGACGCGGACCGCAAGGGATTGGTGGAACTGGCGCAGGAACTGGCGGCCCTCAGCCAGCGCGCCCGCGACAAGAAAATCGGCCCGGCGGAAATGCAGGGCGGCTGCTTCACCATCTCCAGCCTGGGCGGCATCGGCGGCACTTATTTCACGCCCATCCTCAA
Source organism: Sulfuricellaceae bacterium (assembly GCA_019911985.1). Taxonomy (GTDB): domain Bacteria; phylum Pseudomonadota; class Gammaproteobacteria; order Burkholderiales; family UBA9220; genus JAIOJO01. The sequence continues at coordinate 758 of JAIOJO010000561.1, forward strand.
CCTGCCGGAAGTGGCGATCCTCGGCGTTTCGCGCTCCAGCGTCAAACCCGTGTACCAGGACGGGCAGTTCGTGCCGCGACTGATATTGCCGCTGTCCCTATCCTACGATCACCGCGTCATCGACGGCGCCCAGGGCGCGCGCTTTAGCAGCTACCTGAGCATGCTCTTGGGCGACGTGCGGCGGCTGCTGCTGTAATCCCGAGCACTGCGGTTTTAAGGAGTTTTAAATGAGCAAGATCATCGAAGTGACCGTACCCGACATCGGCGATTTCAAGGACGTGGAAGTGATCGAGATTCCGGTCAAGCTGGGCGACACGATCCAGGCCGACGATTCCATCCTGGTGCTGGAGAGCGACAAGGCCACCATGGAAATCCCCTCGCCCAGCGCCGGGACGGTGAAAGCGATCAAGGCCAAGGTAGGCGACAAGGTGTCCCAAGGCAGCCTGGTGCTCACCCTGGAGGTGACGGAGGCCCCGGCGGCCACCGAAGCGCCTGCCGCTCCCGCCGCCCCGGCTGCGCCCGCCGAAGCGGCCGGCAACGAAATCCACGCCGAGGTGGTGGTGCTGGGCGCCGGCCCCGGCGGCTACAGCGCCGCTTTCCGCGCCGCCGATTTGGGCAAGAAGGTGGTGCTGATCGAGCGCTACTCGGCTCTCGGCGGCGTCTGCCTGAACGTCGGCTGCATTCCGTCCAAGGCGCTGCTGCATGTCGCCAAGGTGATTACCGAGGCGGACGAAGTGAGCCACCACGGCGTGAGCTTCGGCAAGCCGGCTATCGACATCGACAAAATCCGCGCCTGGAAGGAAAGCGTGGTCAACCGCCTGACCGGCGGCCTCGGCCAGTTGGCGAAGCAGCGCAAGGTGCAGGTGGTGCGCGGCACCGCCCAGTTCGTCGCGCCCCACCATATTCGCGTGGAAACGGCCGAGGGCGACGTCAGCGTGTCCTTCGACAACGCCATCATCGCCGCCGGCTCGCAAGCGGTGAAAATCCCCAGCTTCCCCGACGACCCGCGCCTGATCGACTCCACCGGTGCGCTAGCCCTCGCCGAGGTGCCCAGGCACCTGCTGGTGATCGGCGGCGGCATCATCGGCCTGGAAATGGCTACGGTGTATTCCGCGCTGGGTTCGAAAATCACCGTGGTGGAACGCGGCGACCAACTCATCCCCGGCGCCGACGCCGACCTGGTGCGTCCGCTGCACAAGCGCATCGAGAAGCAATATGCGGCGATATTGCTGAACACCAGCGTCTCCGCCATCGAGGCGAAAAAGGACGGCCTCCATGTCAGCTTCAGCGGCGACCAGGCCCCCGCCCCGCAAGTCTTCGACAAGGTACTGCTGGCGGTGGGCCGCCGCCCCAACGGCAAGCTGATCGGCGCGGAGCACGCCGGGGTGCAGGTGGACAAGCAAGGCTTCATCGCGGTGGACAAGCAGCAGCGCACCAACGTGCCGCACATCTTCGCCATCGGCGACATCGTCGGCCAGCCCATGCTGGCCCATAAGGCGGTGCACGAAGGCAAGGTGGCGGCGGAAGTGATCGCTGGCCACAAGGCGGCCTTCGACGCCCGCACCATCCCCTCGGTGGCCTACACCGACCCCGAAATCGCCTGGATGGGCCTGACCGAAACCGAAGCGAAGGCGCAGGGAATCGACTACGAGAAAGCGACCTTCCCCTGGGCCGCCAGCGGCCGCGCGCTCTCCATCGGCCGCGACGAGGGCGCAACCAAGCTGATCCTGGACAAGGAAACGCGGCGCGTCCTCGGCGCCGGCATCGTCGGAACCAACGCCGGCGAACTCATCGCCGAAGCGGTCTTGGCGCTGGAAATGGGTGCTGACGCGACCGACATCGGCCTGACTATCCACCCCCACCCCACCCTGTCGGAAACCTTGTGTTTTGCGGCGGAACTAGCGGAGGGGACGATTACGGATATGCTGCCGAAGAAACGGTGATTACTTTAGCGTTAATGCAGGTTTTGTGCGCGCTTCACGCGGATTGATTTAGGGCGGGGGGCGGCCCCGCATGCCGACTGCCCCCCCTGCCCGTCTGCGCTACCCGGCGGCGCAGAGGGAGCCAACAGCGCCCTCTCCCCCGGCCCCTCTCCCGCACGCGGGAGAGGGGAGGAATTCACCACACCTTCGCCTCGCCACCCTACTCCGTTCCATGCAGAGCCGTTCACCTACGACGCCTTGCCATCCCCTCTGACCCGCCTCGGATTGGCGGAAAAACCGGGGGAAGTCGGCGACGGCTGTCTGAGCGCAGCGAGTTCCGGCGCCGCCCGGTTTTTCCGACTAGCCGAGGTTTAGCCCGCAGGGCCGGGGCAGCGGGGTGCCCTTTTCTTTGGTATCTTTCTTTTGGGCAAGCACAAGAACGATACCTGCCGCCGGGCAGCCCCCGGCACTCAAACAGCCGGCGCGAAGCGCAACAACACATCCGGCGCAATGCGCTTCGCTTATTGACGCCCTACTGGACTGGACAATCCGCCCCCCGTGCATTAGCATTTGCTAATATCAAATTCTTGATCCACATCAAGGCGAAAGTTTATGAAATCGGCATTCAATACCGGCGTAGTCGAAGCCCTGCGCCAGAAACTCGACAAGCACCCCGTCTACGCCGCCGTGCGCACCCTGGACGACCTGCGCATCTTCATGAGCCACCACGTGTATTCGGTGTGGGATTTCATGTCGGTGGTGAAGTACCTGCAACAGCAGATCGCCCCCAGCACTTATCCCTGGAAACCGCGGGGCCACCCCTCGGTGCGCTACTTCATCAACCAACTGGTGCTGGAGGAAGAATCCGACCAGGGCCTGCCTGACGCCCAAGGCAATCCCACCTACGCCAGCCATTTCGAACTGTACTGCGGGGCGATGCGCGAGATAGGTGCCAATCCGGCGCCTATCCTCGCCTTCGTCGACACGGCCTGCGACAGCGGCATCGAATCGGCCCTGGCGGCGAATATCGCCCCTGCGGCATCGCGCCGGTTTACCTCCGGCACCTTTCAGTTCCTCGCCGAGGGCAAACCCCACGCCGTCGCCGCCGCCTTCGCGCTGGGCCGGGAACACATCATTCCCGGCATGTTCCGCGCCTTTCTCCAGAACATGGGCATCACCGAGGGGGAAGCGCCCACCTTCCACTATTACCTGAAGCGCCACATCCACTTGGATGCGGATTTCCACGGGCCGATTTCGCTGATGCTGCTGGAGGAACTGTGCGCCGGGGACGAGGCGAAGCTGAGGGAAGCGGAAGCGGCGGCGTGCGCGGCGGTGGAAGCGCGCATCCTCTTCTGGGACGGCGTGCGGCAGGCCATCGAGGCGGCCCGATGAGGGCCGCGCTTAAGCCGGCTCGCGCCGCCTAAAGACCACGACCCGGTTCCGCCCCGCTTGCTTGGCGGCATATAGGGCCTGGTCCGCCATTTTCAGCAGCGTGGCGGAATCGGGCATGCCGCTATCCCGTGTTGCCACGCCTGCGCTCACGGTAACCCGCAGGCTCAACTCTCCGTCCGAGAACACCTCGGCCTCGACCTGCTTGCGTATGCGTTCCGCCGTTTGGATGGCGCCCGGCAGGTCGGTATTCTGGCAAATCACCATGAATTCTTCGCCCCCCAGACGGCAAGCGACGTCCTCCTGGCGCATCGCCTTTTCCAACAGGCGCGAAAAAAGCTGCAACACTTTGTCGCCCGTCGCGTGGCCGTAAGTGTCGTTGATTTTTTTGAAGTGGTCGAGGTCCAGCAATATGCAGGAAAGCGTCTGCTTGCTGCGGCTGGTGGCCGCCCAGGCTTGCTCGAAGCGCTCCATCCCGTAGCGCCGGTTAGGCAGCAGGGTGAGCGAGTCGGTCATGGCGGCATCCAGCAAGCGGCGGTTCGTCACCGCCAGCTCGGCGGCGGAACGCCGCAACTCCTCCCGCTCGCGCAATATTTCTTCCTGCAATTGAATGACCCGCTGTCCGGCCCGCAGACGCGCCATCAAGGCCCGCTCGGACATGGGCTTGACCACGTAATCGTCGGCGCCCGCCTCGAAAGCCTCGATCAAGCGCGCCTCGTCCTCTAGCACGGTGAGCATAATGAGATAGGGCATGCAGGCCGATTTTTTCAGGCGCACGGCTTTGCATAGCGCAAGTCCGTCCATTTCGGGCATCACCCAATCGGTGATGATCAGTTGCGGGTTGAAATCCACCACCCGGCCCAAGGCATCCTTACCGTTCGCTGCCGTCGCCACGGCATGGCCGGCAGCGCTCAGCATTTTCGCCAGCAAATTGCGTATGCTGAGGCTGTCGTCGACGACCAAGATGCGCAGCGGAAAGCTGCATTCCTGGCCTTTCGCGCCCACCGAGGTATCCGACACCGGCGGCACTTGTGGCAGCGCATCCGCCATTTCGGCAAAAGGCGGCAAAACCTGGGTAGGCACGTCGAGGATGGCTCCCCAGTCCTGCCACTCGGCCACGACTTGATCGCTCAGCGCGCCCACCGCATCGGCATCCAAGCCTAAGCGCGCGCCCAATACATAAAGGTTGGACAGCATGGGTTGGCGCTCGGCCTCGTCGGCCAGGCAAACTTGCGCCAAATAAGCGGCGAAATGCTGGGAATGGCTGAGAAGGTAGAGCCGCGAACCTTCCTGGAAGCTCGCCTCGGCGGGGTTCTCATGATAGTAGACGGCTTCCACCAAGACCTGCGGCACCCCCCAATTCGACAGGATGGCCGCCGTCAATTCTCGATGGTCGGTGGCGAAGTTTTCCTGCTCCAGGCGCAGCAAGTCGGCTTCGGATTTCCCGGCGGAGAGTTTCAGCACCTCGCCATAGCGATCGGGGAAAATACTCGCCAGCGCGAGCCGTCCCACTTGGCCCAGCAAGCCGCAAGTAAAGGTTTCGTCTCCGGCCATCTGGGAGCGGAAGCCCAGCCACTGGCAGGTAATCGCCGTGGCCAGCGACAGCGACCAAAAGCGCTGGTAGTCGAAGGCCTTGCATTCGCCTTGTTGAGACTCCGCCAGCACCGACAAGCCCAGCGCAATTTTGCACGTCATCGGCAGGCCTATCACCATGACCGCTTCCGGCAGCGCGACCACCGGCCGCCGCACGCCGCGGCCGGCGGCATTCGCCAGCCTCAGGAGGCGTCCGGCCAAGGCGGGGTCAGATTGGACAATGTGGGTTACATCGGCAATGCCGAAATCGTCCTGCCGGACGAGGTCGAGCAGTGCGAGAGCAACTCCCTTGGGCGAAGGAAGTTGGCCTGAAGCATTGAGCTCTTCGAACCGGGCCGGATTAATATACTTCATCGCGCGCGTGCATGAGGCCAGGATTTAGAGCTTGTCCGTAAATAATTTAACACTGCGCTGGGGTCTGTTTGAGCGCAGGCCGCGAAGCAAGACGCGCGGTTGTGTCATTCACAACAAGCGGCTGGCGACAAAGGGATGCGCTCAAACAGACCCCAGCCCGGAGGGTTGCCGCGAATCCGCGCGTCTGCGGCGTTGCGAGGCTAGTCAATGGAATGACCATTGCCTAGCCTCCCGCCTTGCAGCCATCGCGGATTCGCGGCAACGCAGTGGTAAATTATTTACGGACAAGCTCTTAATCCTATCGCCCCCGCCCTTCCCCTGGTCAAATGGTGTTAGATGGGAAAGAGTATAGCCCATGGCGCAGCCCAGACCAATCCACTCGCGCCGAACAAAACCCGTGCGCGCATATGATTAAATGCCGGAAATCCGCAGATAATGCATAGTGGATACCGATACCTTGCGTATGCATTGGGAATGCTTACTTTAGGAGCCTCTGATTAAGTCGCACGGGGTCGCGACTTAATCAGAGGCTCCTTTAGAAAATCCCGGATTCGCGATTTTCTAAAACAAGCTTCTTTAAAGTTTTCATGCGCCCCTAAAAAACTGGCATACTTTTTCATTTTCGCTGTTTTCGCAAAAGGCCCGAGCAACATGCGTGTTTCAACTCTGCCTAGCCGTCGCAGGTAAGCCATGTCCACCGAATCCCAGGAAATTTTCATCGGGCGGCAGCCCATCCTCGACCGTCACCAGAATATCGTCGCGTATGAATTGCTGTTCCGTTCGTCGGCCGCCATGGGCGAAGCGAATGTTTCCGACGACATGGCCGCCACGGCCAATGTCATTACCCAGGCGTTCGGCGAGCTCGGGGTCGGTTCCGTGCTCGCCGGACAACTCGGCTTCATCAATGTCAGCGCCGACCTTTTGCTGAGCGAGATGATCGAATTGCTGCCCCGCGATCAAGTGGTGCTGGAGCTGCTGGAAACCATAGAAATCACCGATGAAATCGTGGCGCGCTGCCGCGAATTGAAAGCCCACGGATTTAGCTTCGCGCTTGACGATTTCGTTTTCAGCGAAAGCTATGAGCCTTTATTCGAGCTGGTCGATATAGTCAAATTGGATGTGCTGGCGCTGAGCGAAAAGGACTTGCGGGATAGCGTGAAGCGCCTAAAACACTGGCCGGTCAAACTCCTGGCTGAAAAAATCGACAACCCGCAGCAGGCTAGCGCTTGCCAAGAGTTGGGCTTCGACCTGTACCAAGGTTTTTTCTTCGCCAAACCCATCACTCTGAGCGGCAAACGCGCCGGCACGCAACCGATGATGCTGCTCAAGCTGTTGGGGCTGGTGATGGGCGATGCCGAACTCAACGAAATCGAGCCGACCTTCAAGCAAGAACCCCAGTTAAGCTACAGCCTGCTGCGCCTGGTCAACTCGGTCGCCATCGGCCGGCCGCAAAAAATCGCTTCGCTGAAACAAGCTATCGTGGTGCTGGGCCGGCGCCAGCTCCAGCGCTGGCTGCAACTCCTGCTGTTCGCCCAATTCGGCGGCGGCCAATTCCCCAACCCGCTGATGATCATGGCAGCCAACCGCGGCAAGCTGATGGAGTTGCTGGCCGGCGAAGAACCCGATCACGGCAAAAACTACCCCGACGAAGCTTTTATGACGGGCATACTCTCGCTGCTCGACACGCTGCTCAACATCAACATGACCGAGATCGTAGCCAACCTCAGCCTGCCGGACGAAGTCAAGGCGGCTCTGCTGTCACGCAGCGGGAAACTCGGCAACTTGCTGATCCTGGTTGAAACCTTCGAGCAGGACGACGTATCCATGATGCACCGGCACTTGGGCATGCATCCCCACCTCAAGCCGACGACGCTGACCCAGCACCAGATCGTAGCCATGGCGTGGGCGAGCAATATCGGCGTGGAGAAATAAGCGATTCCGCCGCCCGCGCAATTATCCATGCTATTTACCGCAGGACATAGAGGCTAGAGACAGCGCCGTTGCCTGCGGCATCGGCGCATGTCTTACGTTTTTTCATGCTCAATACCCGCTTCACCGCAACGCTATCGAACTTTTTCAGGAATAACACATCGCTATGAAATTGAGCTTTTTCGGCGCCGCCGGCGAGGTTACCGGCTCTTGCTACCGGGTGGAAACCGCCACGGCCCGCTTCCTGGTGGATTGCGGCATGTTCCAGGGCGGACGCAGCGCCTACATTAAAAACCTGGAGGCGCTGGACTTCGACCCGCGCAATCTGGATTTCGTCCTGATCACCCATGCCCACATCGACCACTCCGGCTTATTGCCGCGCCTGGCGGTGCTCGGCTACCGCGGGCCGGTTTACACTACGCGCGCCACCGCCGATCTGCTCAACGTGATGCTGCGCGACAGCGCCCACATCCAGGAAAAGCAGGCCGAATGGGAAAACTACTCGCGCCGCCAAGCGAAACGCAAAATCCGCCGCGACATCGCCCCGCTTTACACCGTAGCCCAGGCCGAAGCGTGCCTGAAGCAGTTGCGCGAAGTGGATTACGACGCCGAAATCCGGCCCCACGACGGCATACGCTGCCGCTTTCGCGACGCCGGCCACATCCTCGGCTCGGCCATCATCGAGCTTTGGGCGGACACCCCGCAGGGCAGCCGCAAACTGGTTTTTTCCGGCGACCTGGGCCAGCCCGGCCAGCCGGTGGTAAAAGACCCGACCTTCATCGAAGAAGCGGACGTGCTCTTGGTCGAATCGACTTACGGCAACCGCCTGCATAAGGATATGGCGGCGACCCTGGATGAAATAACCCACGCCATCCGCGACACCTTGGAACGCAAGCGCGGCAATGTGATTATCCCGGCCTTCACCGTCGGACGCACCCAAGACATCATCTTCCTGCTGTCCCAACTGGTGCGCGAAAAACGTTTGGGCAAACTGGATATCTACGTCGATTCGCCGATGGCTCTGCGCGCCACCGAAATCACCATGAGCCACCGCGAGCTGTGGGACGAGGAAACCCGCGACATGCTGCAATGGCAAGCGACGAACAACCGCGCCGTCCACGTCAACTTCGTCGAGGACGTGCAGGAATCCAAGGCGCTCAACGCGATCCAGGGCGGCGCCATCATCATCTCCGCCAGCGGCATGTGCGACGCCGGGCGGATTCAGCACCACCTGCGCCACAACCTCGGGCGCAAGGAATGCACGATTCTCATTCCCGGCTTTCAGGCGGCGGGAACGCTGGGCCGGAGGCTGGTGGACGGGGCTAGGACGGTGCGCCTATTCAAGGAAGAAATTCCCGTGCGCGCCGACATCTATACCATCGGCGGCCTCTCCGCCCACGCCGACCAAGGCGATTTGCTCGGCTGGCTGGGCCATTTCCGCTCGGCGCCGCGGCATACCTTTGTCGTCCACGGCGAGGATGCCGTGGCCCACGAATTCGCCGCCTTGATACGCAAGGTCTATCACTGGAATAACGTCACCGTGCCGGAATACCGCGACAGCGTGGAGATAGACTGATGCGCTACGCGTTCCCTGCCCTAGCGCTGATCCTGTGCGCCATGCTGCCTTTATCCGCCGGCGCTCGCGGCTATTCCCTGCCGCCGGAAGTGGCCGCCGCGCTGAAACAAGCCCATATCCCTCTCGACGGCATCGGCGTGTATGTGCGGGACATCAGCCAAGCCAAACCCTTGCTGGACATCGGCGGAGACTGGCCGATGAGTCCGGCATCCACCATGAAGCTGCTGACCACCTACGCCGGACTGGAACTTCTCGGGCCGGCCTACACCTGGAAAACAGAGGTTTACGCCGACGGCCCGGTGAGCGGCGGCGTACTCCACGGCAACCTCATCTTCAAGGGTTACGGCGACCCCGATCTCACGCTGGAGCGTTTCTGGCTGCTGCTGCGCCAGTTGCGCCAGCAAGGCCTGCACCGCATCGACGGCGACTTGGTGCTGGATAAAAGCTATTTCGACATCTCCATCGGCGACCCCGGCACCTTCGACGGCGAACCCTACAAAACCTATAACGTCGCTCCGGAAGCCTTGCTGATCGGCTTCCAGGCCATCGCCTTCCGCTTTTGGACGGAGGATGGAAATGTGCGCATCGCCGCCGACCCGAGCCCGGAATCCCTGCATATCGTCAACCATGTGCAGACCGGCGGCGGCGACTGCGGCGCGTGGCGCGATACCGTCGCCGAGCGCGTTTCCAGCGGCCCCCAGGGCGTCACCGTCGAATTCACCGGTCTCTACCCGGCGGCCTGCGGCGAACAATCGCGGGTGCTCAGTCTGTTCCGCAACGGCGACTATATCCACAGCGTGTTCCAGCAATTGTGGCAAGAACTGGGAGGGGAATTCCAGGGCCGCGAGCGTAGCGGCAGCGTCGACCCCGGCGCGCGCTTGCTCGCCAGCTTGCCGTCCGTCCCCCTCGCCGAAGCCGTGCGCGACATCAACAAATACAGCAACAACACCATGGCGCGCGATTTGTTTCTGACGCTCGGCGCCGATACGATCTCGCCGCCCGGCACCCTGGCCAAGTCCAACAACGCCGTGCACTGCTGGCTCGCCGCGAAGGGATTGGACTTCCCCGAACTAGTGCTGGAAAACGGCTCCGGCCTGTCGCGCACGGAGCGCATCAGCGCCCGTCATCTGGGCGAACTTTTGGTGTCCGCCTACCATAGCCCGGTGATGCCGGAATATGTTTCCTCGCTGCCCATCAGCGCCCGCGACGGCACCATGAAAAAGCGCTTGCGCGAGCAATGGACGGCCGGCATGGCCCATATCAAAACCGGCACGCTGGACGGCGTCAAGGCCATCGGCGGTTACCTGCAAGACCAGCAAGGACGCCAAATGGCCGTGGTGTTTCTGATCAACCATGCCTATGCCGCCGGCGGCGGAAAGGCGCAAGACGCATTGCTGGATTGGCTCTACCGCCGTCCCTAAGAGGCTGTCTTAACAAATCCTGAGCCGCCCTGCTGCGGCTTTAAAAATAAAATCGCCCTTTGATTTTGAAGCGGAATTGGATACACTTGTTCGCCTTAATGAACTACCCTGTATAAAATAGATTCCCGCCGAATAATAATGGACACCCGATGACGCACCCTTTCACTGGCAAATTATTTGCCCTCGCTTTCTGCGCAGGACTGCTTTCCGGCTGCGCCACCAACGGCGATCCGCGCGACCCGCTGGAGCCGCTTAACCGCGGCATTTACCAATTTAACCAGAGCGTCGACAAGACGGTGCTGAAACCGGTCGCCACCGGCTATCAGGAAGTGCTGCCGCAACCGGTGCGCACCGCGGTCGGCAACTTCTTCTCCAACCTGGACGACGTCAGCGTGCTGCTCAACGACCTGTTGCAATTCAAATTGCAGCGTGCGATCTCCGACTTTAGCCGGGTGGTATGGAATTCGACGGCTGGCCTCATCGGCCTGATCGATGTGGCAACGCCCATGGGCTTGGAAAAACACAACGAAGATTTCGGCCAAACCTTGGGGTATTGGGGTGTCGGCGACGGCCCCTTCCTGGTACTGCCCTTGCTCGGCTCCAGCGACCTGCGCGACACCGCCGCGCTGTTCGTGGACAGCAAGGCCGATATTGTTTACCAGCAGTCCAATATGGCCGCACGCAATTCCGAGGTCACCCTGCGTGCCGTGCAGGAACGCTCGGTCTTGCTCGGGGCGGAAAGAACGCTCGAAGAAGCCGCGCTCGACCCCTACGCGTTCAGGCGCGACGGTTATTTGCAAAAACGCCGCAGCTTGATCTACGATGGCAACCCGCCTCGGGAAAAAGAAGACTGGATGGACGAGCCTTCCGCACCCGAGGCACCTAGTAAAACCGCTCCGGCACAAGGCAAGTAAGACAGCAGGCGGGAATTCCCGCCTTTTCGATTTAGGCTCAGGCTATCGTCACCTCCGGCGACAAATACACGTCTTGAATCGCGTTGAGCAGTTCCACGC
>JAIOJO010000562.1 GCA_019911985.1 Sulfuricellaceae bacterium
GTTGAAGGCACAGGGGCTGGTGAGTATCCGGGACCTTTGGATGAAGGCTCACGGCTACGCATGAGGCAATCGTGTGCGCCCTGTTCATGAACCGCCCGGTGCGGACCCGCATGCCGGGTAGTGTGGGGAGGGCGGGTTAGAAGCCTGCCCTTACCCGATTAGGCCGGGTATGGGGAGAACTGATCTGCAACAGCCCACCACCTGCCATTTTCTTTGACGAAGAAAAACATGTCTCGTCCTCCCATGTTAATTGTCTGCCCGCCCATATCAAAGGACATGTCGAAGTAGTAAGCAACAACGGCAGAGTTGCCGTAGACGTTGACTACGGGATCGATTTCTTCCCAGCGGTGAATGCGCGCGGCGGTGGCAAAACCTTTCCAGCCGGCAATACAAGCAGCGCCACCATCGAGGCGATTGCGGTCGGTTGCCGTAATGGCAACCATATCTCGATGAAAAAACTTGGCAAGGTCATCAGGATTGCCTTTTGTCCATGCGTCATTCATCGCACGAACAGTTGCCCAGATTTCTTGTTTTATCGAATCGTCAAAGTTGATGGTCATAAGAACTCCCTATGTGAAATTACGGGTAGGCCTAACGGGTAGGCCTAACGTAAAGTTGAGGGGCGCGCCGCTTTTGGCGCGTCCCTCTCGAACGCCATGTTAGCCGCCAATTGGTGAACAAAGCTCAATTAGCGACCCCTCTTTGGCGCGGACATAGGCGACAACCTGCCCCCAAGGTTTTTCAATCGGTGCCTTGATTGGGGTAGCACCAACGGCAACGGCCTTGGCATAAGCTGATGCCACGTCGTCGGTGACGAACGCCAACTCAATACCAAGGGGTGCAGCATTAGGGTCGGCTTTCTGATACTGACCGCCAAGATTCATTTCACCCATTGCATGAGATGCAAAGGCGAGAACGGTTGTGCCAGTCTCCAACTCTCCGTACTGGTTAGAGTCGTGGAGAAAGCGGGTTTCAAAACCGAACGCCTCCTTGTAGAAGGTGAGTGCTTCAGTAACCGATGAGACATACACGATGGTGTAACCGAATTTCATTTATTCCTGCCTTCCTGTTTGAGTAATTGCTTTCGTTCTTCCGTGTATGCCCACCAAGGCCGTGGTTCTTCGCCACCCATGAAGCGTGTAGCAGACATGAAAACGTCAATGACGCACGGATCATGACGAGTCGATGTTTTTGCGCAAAGCATCTCATACATCTCGAAGGGGCACTTGCCCACGAGTTGGCTTGGCTGGTGAATACCAAGCAGCCGTAAATCTTGAGCGCCGGCCTCACCGATGTTCGGGAGGTCTGTCAGCGCCACAACGCGGCTTCGATCAACTTTGCTCGGGTTCATGGCGGCTAACGTTCAAAATCACCGGCCTCGCGCGGCTTTTCGCGCGAGGTCCGTGTGCATTGCAGGGTTAGCGATCACGGCTAGGTACGGGCCAAGATCTTCAAGGGCACTGCGTTCGAGCGTGCCTACAGCAACCTCCACTCCGGCGGCCTTAAGAATTTCAATCCCAGCCCCTGAGTTGCGGGGATCGGGGTCGAGGATCGCGACAACAACACGCTTTATGCCACGAGTCACAAGCGCCTTAGCGCAGGATGGGGTTCTGCCGTGAAACGAGCAGGGTTCAAGCGTGACGAACGCTGTGACGCCAGATAGATCACCGGCCACTTGAGAGAGAGCCATAGCCTCGGCGTGATGTTGTCCAGGTGGTTGAGTAAAGCCGCTGGCAATTACCTTTCCGTCCTTTACCAGCACACAACCAACTGGTGGATTGGGCAGGCACGCAGGTAATGCTTTCCTGCCCTCCAGCAGGGCTAGATGCATGAACTCTTCGGTGGGAGCGGGCATGATCGCTAACGTTTGAATTCACCAGCCTTGCGCGGCTTTATGCGCAAGGTCCGGTGGAATGACGGGTTGGGCCTATTTGCCACCGCGCGACCCCGCCAGCGCAGTGAAGACGCCAAGACCGATGAACACGCCGCCGCCGAGACGCCGACCGATGCGGCGAACAACGCTGCTGCGCAACGCTGGCGCGGCCGCACCAGCGGCTAAAGCGTAGGCGCTGTCGGTTACTGCGGCGATTGCCACAAAGATAGAACCAAGCGCCATGCTCTGAAACATGGGCGGCGCATTAGGGCTGAGGAACTGCGGCAGAAAAGCAGCAAAAAAGACCGTGGTCTTGGGGTTGAGCAGAGCAACGACGAAACCGTCACGGAAGACGCGCTTAAGTGGCGCAGCAGCGGGAACGGCGGCTGAATCCTCGACAGGGGAGGAACGGAGCATTTGCACGCCGAGGTACACGAGGTAGAGCGCGCCGGCATACTTGACCACGGAGAAAGCAAGTGACGAAACCGCGAACAAAGCGGCAAGACCAACTGAAGCAGCAAACGCGTTACCGAGGTTGCCGAGGGCGACACCGGCCACAGACACCAACCCGGACCGGCGCCCCTGAACAAGGCTGCGCGTAACTATGTAGAGCACGCCAGGCCCGGGCGTGACGGCAAGGACAAAGCTCGCAAGAAGGAATGCGGAGAACAGCGGCCAAGGCGGAAAGAGATCAGTCATTGCGGCAATCTTGAATAGGCCCAACGTGTCTGAGTTGAGCGGCACCCCGAAGGGGCGTAAGCCGGGAGCGAAGCGAGCGGTGTCCGCTCGAACGTGGCGTTAGGCGCAGATGGCCGGGCATTCGACTCGCTAGTCCAAAATGCATTTCCCCTCCCCACCGCATGCGTGACATTAGCCCCAAAATCCAAAATTGCCACCTCCGTTTAATGCGGGAATCCGCGAAGCGTAGTCGTCGCTGTTCGCATCAACGTTTTCAGTTATGCGACAGCGCGAACTTACGCTTCGCTCAATAGCATATTTTTAACTTATTGTAAATAAGGCAATTTTTGTTCCGGCATACTTTAGAACACTGGGGGGGTTAAGTCCGTTATGGCCACCAGTGGTGGCGCACGGCTATCTGAGTTTAACGAGATGTGTACGCCAAATGGTGTACAACCTGGAAAGCCGGAAAGGAATTAAGTTTAGAAAACTCAATCATTTGTAAGCCCACCTCACTCCAAAACCTCCCCCCACCTCGCCATCAACTGATGCTCCACCCCCAGGTGATCGAGTATCCGCGCCACAACGAAATCCACCAAATCCTGAACGCTCTCCGGGTGGTGGTAG
>JAIOJO010000563.1 GCA_019911985.1 Sulfuricellaceae bacterium
ATTCGAAACGAGTCAAATACCTGGACTCGTTAAAAAGTGGCGAGATTATATAATGAAATGCTTAAATTCTAAAATTCCAGATCAAACGGACTTCGGGCCGGCGGAGAGAGCCTCCATGGCGGCAGCCAGTTCCTGAAAGCGTTTTTCGTCTCCGCCCCGGTCGGGATGGTGGCGCATCGCGAGCAGGCGGTATTGCCGCCGGATCGTGTCAAAATCCACCGGGTCGGACAATTCCAGCACGGCAAGCGCCTCGGCGCGGCGGCCCTGGCGCAGGTAGCGGCGCCAGAAACCGTCCAGCAGCGCCTCCACCTCTTCTTTGCCGGTCTCGGCCAAATGCCGCAGATCGAGATAGTAATCGCGCAAGCCGTCCCGCCCGGCGGGAAGTCCTGAGGCTTGTCCCGGCGCAGAGGGAATCAAGCGGATATTCAGGCAATGGATTTCCAGCGTGGCCGCCCCGTCCTCCCACAGCCGGTCGCGCAAGCGGTAAAGGTGATGAAAGAGCAAAAAATGGCTTTGGAACAAACTCAAGGGATCGGCAAAGTCCTCGGGCCGGAAGTCCGGGTTTCCGCCCTCCGCCAAGGCGCGCATCAACTCGTGTTCACTCAGTCCGCCCGGACGCTCATGCAAAATCCCTTGCAAGGCGTCGAGCAAGGCGGCCTGAAGACGCACCTTAGCGCGAGCGGCGCGGCTTGGCGGGCTTGCGCGCCTGGGCCGGGGGCTTCCCCTTGGCACGCGGCGCGGCGGCAGCCGATTTCCGCGTCGAAGCGGTCGGTTTGGCCCCGCTCCGCACCGGAACCGCAAACGCCTTGTAAGCGCGCACTTCCCCCGCGGCTTCGCGCCGCACGCCTTCCGGCTGGCTGCCGGTGCCGGCTGGCTGCCAGGCGGGAATCAAATGCTGCTTACCGTTGCCGATCAAATCGGCGCGCCCCATGCGCCTCAGGGCGTCGCGCAGCAGCGGCCAGTTTTCCGCGTCGTGGTAACGCAAAAAAGCCTTGTGCAAGCGGCGCACCCGCCCACCCGACGGCACCGGCACTTCCTCGCCGTTGCGGCTCAGCTTTTTCAGCGGATTGCGGCCGGTGTGGTACATGGTGGATGCCAGTGCCATGGGGGTGGGCGTAAAGCCTTGCACCTGGTCCAGGCGGAAGCCGTTTTTCTTCAGCCATAGCGCCAGGTTCAGCATGTCATCGTCGGTGGTGCCGGGGTGGGCGGCGATGAAATAGGGAATGAGGTATTGCTCCTTGCCCGCTTCCTGGGAGAACTTCTCGAACAGCTCCTTGAAACGGTAATAAGCGCCGATGCCCGGCTTCATCATCTTCGCCAGCGGGCCTTCCTCGGTGTGCTCGGGGGCGATTTTGAGGTAACCGCCGACATGATAGGTCGCCAGCTCCTTGACGTATTCCGGCGACTGCACCGCCAAATCGTAGCGCACGCCGGAGCCGATCAAAATTTTCTTGATCCCGCGCAAGGCCCGCGCCTTGCGGTAGAGCTGGATCAGCGGGCCGTGGTCGGTGCCGAGGTTCTTGCAGATGCCGGGAAAAACGCAGGAGAGGCGGCGGCAGGCGGATTCGATTTTCGGGTCGCAGCAGGCCAGGCGGTACATATTGGCGGTCGGCCCGCCCAGGTCGGAGATGACGCCGGTAAAGCCGGGAGTCGCATCGCGGATGGCCTCGATCTCGTGCAGCACGGATTCCTCGGAACGGCTCTGGATGATGCGCCCCTCGTGCTCGGTGATGGAACAAAAAGTGCAGCCGCCGAAACAGCCGCGCATGATGTTGACCGAGAAGCGGATCATCTCGTAGGCAGGTATGCGCGCCTCGCCGTAGGCCGGGTGCGGGCGGCGGGCGTAAGGCAGGTCGTAGACGCCGTCCAGCTCGGCGGTGGTGAGCGGAATCGGCGGCGGATTGAGCCACACGTCGCGCTCGCCGTGGCGCTGCACCAGGGCGCGGGCGTTGCCGGGATTGGATTCGAGGTGGAGGATGCGCGAAGCGTGGGCGTAAAGCACCGGGTCGGCCTTCACCTGCTCGTAGGCGGGCAGGCGCACGGCGCAGCGGGCGCGGTCAAGCTTGCCCCCCTCTCCCGCGTGCGGGATAACCGGCGACTGGGCGGCTTTGCCGCCTTGTTCCACCAGAGGGGCCGGGGGAGAGAGCGGCACGGCGTCCGTTTTGCCGCCGGAAGCATAGGGATCGGGGTGGGGATGCACCGGCCCCGGCTCATCCACCGAGGTCGAATCGATTTCCGTCCAGCCCGCGGGCACGCCCCGGCGCATGAACGCGGTGCCGCGCACGTCGGTAATCTCGCCGATTTTCTGCCCCGCCGCCAAGCGGTGGGTCACGTCCACCAAGGCGCGCTCGGCGTTGCCGTAAATCAGCAGATCGGCTTTCGAGTCGGGCAGGATGGAGCGCCGCACCGTGTCCGACCAATAATCGTAATGCGCGATGCGGCGCAAGCTGGCCTCGATGCCGCCGATAATCACCGGCACATCGGCATAGGCTTCGCGGCAGCGCTGAGCATAGACCGTCACGGCACGGTCGGGCCGCTTGCCGCCCTCGCCCCCGGCGGTATAGGCATCGTCGGAGCGCAAGCGGCGCTCGGCGGTATAACGGTTGACCATGGAATCCATATTGCCCGCCGCCACGCCGAAATACAGATTGGGCTTGCCCAAGACCTGGAACGCCTCGGCCGAATGCCAATCGGGCTGGCTGATAATCCCGACGCGGAAGCCTTGGGCTTCCAGCAGGCGGCCCACCAGGGCCATGCCGAAGCTGGGATGATCGACATAGGCGTCGCCGGTGACGACGATGACATCGCAACTGTCCCAGCCGAGCGCCTCCATCTCCACCCGCGACATGGGCAGGAAGGGCGCCACGCCAAAGCGCTTCGCCCAGAATTTACGGTAGGAGAAAAGAGGGGGTGCGATTTCCATGAACTTGCTTATTCCTTGATATCTTGGCGCCTTTTAAGAAGCTGTTTTCTAAGACAGCCTCTAAGACATTGGGCCGCATTGTACGCGACCCGCCGCGAGGCCACTATGCGCAGCCGAGCAATCCCTCCAAGCCGCGCCCGTTTTTTAGAGGCCGCCATTAGCCAGACGTTCAATGAGCGGTTCGATTATTAGGAAACACGCGGCGATGGCACAGGCCTTTTTTGATGCTATGATGATCGCCACAAAAGGAACCGGGGCTTTTGAAATAGCGCAGAAAACATCCGCTTTCTGCCCCTCACCCATCGCGTCGATCAAGGAGATTCATGCTTATGACGGTTACCCCGATTTTTCGAACTTTCGCTTGTCCTCGGGTGATGTGGCCGGGGGCCTTTAGGCGAAGTGCCTGCCTCCCCCTTCTGCGCCACACCTTCATACCGCTGCTATGCGGCCTCTCTTTCCTCTCCGCCCCGTCTCTGGCCGCCCAGGACAAACGCGATCAAGACCCGCAATCCAACAATTTCCGGGGCAGCGGGATCAAATTCAACGGCGCCGCGGCAAGTCCCTCCCAAGACCAGCGCAACCGCGCCCAAGGCCTACACATATTTTCCGTAGCCGGAAATACCAATGCCGCCAACAATAACGGAGCCGCGCACACGCGGAGCAGCCGGCGGCCCGGGCAACGCTAACACCGATTGCGCGATGCAGCCCTGGCTACACCCGGATGCGGTGTCTCACAGCCAACGCCTGTTGGATTCGTTCGAATACTGGTTCAAGGAACCCCTGATCGAACGCACCGGCACCGCCCAAAATCAAGCCGAGGCGCTCTTTCACGCGCCTTTTGCGCTCGTCTCGCACGGCCCCGAAGCCGACCCTATCCTGAACTACGGCAACCGCACAGCCCTCGAACTGTGGGGACTGGACTGGCAAACCCTAGTGCAGACCCCCTCCCGCCTCACCGCCGAAGCCGTTCACCGCTCGACGCGAGAAAAAATTCTGCGCGAAACGTCGCTGCACGGCTTCATCCGCGGCTACGAAGGCATCCGCATCGCCCGCAACGGGCTGCGCTTCCGCATTGAAGAAACGACCCTCTGGAATATCTTAGAAGCTGTCTTAATAAATCCTGAGCCCGCGCCGGCGGCAAGCGGGTTTCAGGGCGCGACGCGGGTCGCGCGGTTTGGTTATTCC
>JAIOJO010000564.1 GCA_019911985.1 Sulfuricellaceae bacterium
CGGTTGTGTGATTCACAACAAGCGGCTTGCGACAAAGGGATGCGCTCAAATAGCCCCCAGCCCGAAGGGTTGCCGCGAATCCACGCGTCTGCGGCGTTGCGAGGCTCGCCAATGGAACGACCAGACCATTGGCAGCGCCTCGCGCCTTGCAGCCATCGCGGATTCGCGACAACGTAGCGCCAAATTATTTACGGATAAGCTCTTAGAATCTACTGCCCGGGAGAACATTGACCGCTTGCTGCAAGCGGCAGGTTGGCACGTCTGCGATGTAGCGCAGGCGAATATCCATGCTGCACGCGGTGTGGCCATCCGTGAATTCCCACTTCCCGGCCATGGCTTCGCCGACTATCTGTTTTACGTGGATGGTAAAGCCGCCGGGGTGATCGAGGCCAAGAAGGAAGGCGTTACCCTTACCGGAGTGGAAATCCAGGCCGCCAAATACATCCAGGGCTTGCCCGAGGGCCTGCCGCGCTGGGGTAGTCCGCTGCCGTTCTCATATCAATCCACTGGAGTGGAAACCCGCTTCACCAACGGCCTCGATCCCGAGCCGCGTTCCCGCCCGGTTTTTGCCTTTCACAAGCCGGAGCTGCTCGCCGAATGGCTCGCTTATCTCCCCTCGCCCGCGGGCGGGAGAGGGGCCGGGGGAGAGGGCAATCGTTCCGCACATCAGCGCGGATACAAGCCTCCAAGCCTCTGTGCAATCCAGAACTGCGCCAACTCATCCTCGACATCAAAGCCAAAAACGAACTCACCATCGACCACGTCAGCCAGGACCAGGTCATAGAAGCCGGCTTCAGCCAGGCCGCCCTCGACCGCGCCCGTGGCCTCGTGCAGTCCTTCGAGCAATTCATCGCCGACCACAAAGACGAAATCACCGCGCTGCAAATCCTCTACAGCAAGCCCTACAAACAGCGCCTTACCTTCGAGGCGGTGAAGGAGCTCGCCGACGCCATCGAAAAGCCGCCCTACCTGTGGAACGAATCCCAGCTCCGGCAAGCCTACGCCGCGCTAGAGGCGAGCAAGGTCAAAGGCGCCAGCGGCCGCCATATCCTCACCGACCTGGTCTCCCTGGTGCGCTTCGCCATCCATCAGGACAACGAACTCGTGCCCTTCCCCGAACGGGTCAACGCCAACTTCAAGGCATGGCTGGCAACTCAACAAAAACTCCCCTCGCCCGCATACCCTGAAGGGCACAAGAGCGGGAGAGGGGTAGGGGGAGAGGGCCGCTTCACCCCCGAACAACTGAAATGGCTGGAAATGATCCGCGACCACATCGCCGCCAACCTCGGCATAGCACCGGACGACTTCGAATACGCACCCTTTGCCCAGGAAGGCGGCTTGGGCAAGGTGTATCAGCTCTTTGGTGATGAACTGAATGCCCTCATCGAACAATTGAACGAGAGCTTGGCGGCATGAGCACCCTGTCATTCCGACCCTCCCCCTGTTATTTCGACTGAAAGGAGAAATCCTGTGCCGAGAGAGCACCATTATTTCGTCTACCTCCTCACCAACTGGGACAACAAAGTGATGTACATCGGCATGACCAACGATCTCGTGCGCCGTGTGTACGAACACAAGACCAAGGCAGTTAAGGGTTTTACCGAGAAATACAATGTGAACCGGCTGGTCTATTTCGAGGAGGGCTCCGACGTCCACGCGGCGATTGCCCGCGAGAAGGAAATCAAGAAATGGCGGAGGGAAAAGAAAAATGCTCTGGTCATCCAAGCTAACCCAGAATGGCGCGACCTCGCCGCGGCTTGGGCCTTCCCGCCGACCTGGGCTACTCTTGTCATTGCGAGCCCTGTCCCGAGCGGAGCGAGGGAGCTTGCGAGAAATCTAGTTAAAACGAGAAGTCACGCCGAAGCCAGAGATCGTGGATGCACGAGGAAAACGATCTCTCGCATTTGTTCAAGACAAGGATTTCTCCCTGCGGTCGAAATGACAAAGGGGCGGTCGAAATGACAGGCGCGGCTTGTGCCGGACTATATTGAGTGTTTTAATAAGTACCAATTCAAGTATAGGAGTCAGTCATGAACATCGTTCCCGCCCAGGAAATCAAGCGTCGCGGCATCGCCGCCGTGGATGAAGCCCTGGCCCAAGGCCCGGTGCACATCATCAAGAACAACCGACCGCAATACGTGGTGTTGACTGAAGAGCGCTACAGCGAACTGATCGAAGCCCAGGAAGAAGCCACCCTGGCTCGTATCAAGGCCTCGCTGGAAGACGCCAAAGCCGGTCGCGTCACCCGGCACAACAGCGTCGAAGCCTTGATGCAGCACCTGGACAGTGAACCTGCGGCATGAGCTGGACTCTGGCTACCACGGCCTTCTTCGACCGCCGTGTGCGCAAGTTCCTGGCCAAACACCCCGACCTCCGGCCCCGCTTCGTTGAAACCATGGCGCAACTGTGCGCCGATCCCTTCGAATCTGGCCTGCGCCTACACCCCCTGAGCGGCAAACTCCAGGGCATGCAAGCCGTCAGCCTCACCTATAGCTACCGCGTCACCCTGACTGTACAAGTTACCGAACACGAAATCCTCCTGATCGACATCGGTAGCCATGACGAGGTGTACGGGTGAACGGGGAAGCTGCGTCCTGCGCCTATTGTCATTCCGAACGAAGTGAGGAATCTTGATGCACCCCGAAAACAGGATTTCTCCCTCTGGTCGAAACGACAAAGCCGGGCTGGGCAAGGTGTATCAGCTCTTTGGTGATGAGCTGAACACGCTTATTGAACAATTGAATGAGAGTCTGGCAGCGTGAGGGTAGAAGAAAAAATCGCACCCTATGCAGTGGAGGCAAATTTGTTTGTGCCTCTCGGCGATATTTGCAAAACCACAAGCGGCGGTACACCGAGCCGCAAATACCCTTCGGCTTCGCTCAGGGCAGGCTCTGAGCAGCTCACCTATCTGCTGTTCCTGAAGATGGCCGACGAGCGCGCCTTCCTTGAAGATAAGGCGCCGAACGGCGCCGATTCAAACAGCAAAGTACTCTTGGGGTGCAGTTGGCCACCCTACAACCAGTCCAGCTCGGTGCTTGCCGGCTATTACTGGCGAAGACTTTCCCCCTCCCTAGCCCTCCCCCGCAAGCGGGAGAGGGGATTTTTTTGGGGCGACGAGATTGTCGGCCATTGCCGCCACACGCTGGAGGAATTGGGCAAGCAGAAAGGTTTGCAATGAACACCCTCCGCCTGTTGTCCCATGCAGGCACAACCGTGCCCGCCGGTACGTCGTGGTATCTCGCCGATCTGGGCGAGGCGCGCGGCAAGCAGGAGCTTTTTACTTGCCAAGCGCCGCAACGGCTGAAAACGCTGCGCGAGCATGCGCTGATTGAAAGCGCCGTGTCGAGCAATCGCATCGAGGGGGTGACGGTGGAGCATAGCCGGGTGCGAGAGTTGATTCTCGGCCAGCCGTTGCTGCGCGACCGCGACGAGGAGGAGGTGCGCGGTTACCGCGATGCCTTGACCTTGATTCACAAAAACGCCGCTGGGTTTCCGGTCAGCGATGCGACGATTCAGAAACTGCACCGGCTGACGCGGGGAGAGATTTGGGATGCCGGCAAGTACAAGGAAAAGGATGGCGACATCATTGAGCGTTATCCTGATGGAAGCGAGCGGGTGCGGTTTCGCACGGTGACAGCAGCCGAGACGCCGGGGCACATGGCCGAGCTGGTAACGGATTGGCAGCGCTGCCTCGACGAACGCTGGATTCACCCGCTGATCGCGCTGGCGGCGTTCAACCTGGACTTTCTCTGCGTCCATCCGTTCCGCGACGGAAACGGGCGCGTGTCGCGTCTGCTGTTGCTGCTCCAGTGCTATCACCTGGGCTATGAGGTGGAGCGTTATATCAGTCTGGAAAGGTTGATCGAGCAGAACAAGGCGCGTTACTACGAGACGCTGGAGCAAAGTTCGCAGGGTTGGCACGAAGGCAAGCACGACCCGTGGCCGTACATCAATTATCTGCTGTTCATCCTCAAGACGGCGTACAAAGAATTCGCCGAGCGCGTGGGTGACATCAAGGCGCCGCGTGGCGCCAAGACCGAGCAAATTGTCGCGGGCATCGGGCGCTTTGTGGGGGAATTCACGGTGAGCCAGTTGGAGCAAGCCTGCGCAGGCATCAGCCGGGACATGATCCGGCGCGTGTTGCGCGAGCAGCAGGCGGCCGGCGTCGTTGAGTGCCAAGGGCGCGGGCCAGCGGCCCGGTGGCGGAAGAAAGGGTAATTGCGCTTGAGTAAGGGTAATAAAAGGGGTAATTGCCGCAGCCGCACCAATCGTCGTCTTTCAACGGCTTTGACCAACGGGTTTCAATTGGCCGATCAGAAAGTTTTCAATCAGCCGGGCCCCATCGCAGTGCCGGTCAAGGCGCTTTAGAGCATGAAATGAACACCGCAACCATCATCCAAAAACTCTGGAACTACTGCAACGGCCTGCGCGACGACGGCATGTCGTACGGCGACTACCCTTCGACTTTGCTCAGGGCAGGCTCTGAGCAGCTCACCTATCTGCTGTTCCTGAAGATGGCCGACGAGCGCAGCCGGCCGCCTTACAACCAATCCAGCCCGGTGCTCGCCGGCTATGACTGGCCCAGCCTGGTGAAGAAGGACGGCGACGAGCTGTTCGACCACTACCGCCACACGCTGGAGGAACTGGGCAAGCAGAAAGGCTTGCTCGGCCTGATCTTCACCAAGTCGCAGAACAAGTTCCAGGACCCGGCCAAGCTGCGGCGGTTGATCGTGGACCTCATGGATAAAGAGAACTGGTCTTCAATGGAGGCTGACGTAAAAGGTCGTGCCTACGAGGGCCTGCTGGAGAAGAACGCGCAGGACACCAAGTCCGGCGCGGGCCAGTACTTCACGCCGCGCCCACTGATCCAGGCGATTGTCGATGCCATGGCGCCCCGGCCCGGCGAGACCATCTCCGACCCGGCCTGCGGCACCGGCGGCTTTCTGCTGGCGGCGCACGACTATGTGGTGAGGCATTACCCCAACATGACGTCGGCGGAGAAGAAGAAACTGCGCGGGGAAAGCTTCAAGGGCTGGGAGCTGGTGCAGGCCACCGCCCGGCTGTGCGCGATGAACATGCTGCTGCACGGCATCGGCAGCCAGAGCTTGTCCCGAGCGGAGCGAGGGAACTTCGAGCCGATTGCGGTGGGCGATTCGCTGGCCGCCGACCCCGGCGAGCGCTTCGACGTGGTGCTGACCAATCCGCCCTTCGGCAAGAAGAGCAGCACCACCATCGTGGGCGAGGAAGGCAAGGTCAGCAAGGAGCGCGACACCGTCGAGCGCGACGACTTCTGGGCCACCACCTCGAACAAGCAGCTCAACTTCGTCCAGCATGTGAAGACGCTGCTGAAGCAGAACGGCCGCGCCGCGCTGGTGCTGCCGGACAACGTGCTGTTCGAAGGCGGGGCAGGCGAGACGATACGCAAAAAGCTGTTGCACGAGTGCGACGTTCACACACTACTGCGCTTGCCCACCGGCCTGTTCTACGCCCAGGGCGTGAAGTCGAACGTGCTGTTCTTCGACAAGAAGCCCGCCAGTGAGACCCCGTGGACCCGCAAGCTGTGGATCTACGACCTGCGCACCAACATGCACTTCACGCTCAAGACCAGCACGCTGAAGCGGTCGGATTTGGATGAGTTTGTACAGTGTTATAATCCGGAAAACCGCCATGACCGCAAACCGACTTGGTCGGCAGATAACCCCGACGGCCGCTGGCGCGCCTACGGTTCGAAGACTTGGTCAACCGCGACAAGGCCAGCCTGGATATCTTCTGGCTCAAGGACGAATCGCTCTCCGATTCCGACAACCTGCCCGCACCGGAGGTGATTGCGGCTGAGATTGTGGAGGATTTAGAAGCAGCGCTGGAGCAGTTCCGGGAGATTCTGGGGGATATGGGGCCGGAAGCAACAGAGGCCGTATAGAGACAAGGCCAGTTGCACACACCGGGGCCGGGTCTAGACCACGTATTGCCGTGCTCGCCTATATGCCATCCCAAGGAGGAACACAGCTTTGTCGTCGATATGTTCGTCACGGGTTTCGGCTGCGCTCATCCCCTAGCTTTTTCGTAAGGCGTGAAGCGATTGCTGTCACGGGTGAGTAATTGCATTAGTTTGGGATGGATGAAGAGCTTTTCTTTCGACACGGCCATTTCCACCAACACGCCAATTTCCACCAATTGCTTCAAGTACTGTGATGCGGTTTGCCTTTTCGCGATGCCGGCCTCGGTCAGACTTCCGATCCGGCAATACGGCAACTCGAAGATCAGGTTTAGCAGTTCATGGCTGTAAACCTTGGGCAATCTGCCACGCACATATTGCGTCGTGTGCTCCGACAATGCCCGGATCGCTGCGATTTTAGCCGTTGTCCATGTGGCCGTTTCTTCCACCCCCTTGATGATGTAAAGCAGCCACGGTTCCCAAGCCTGCTCACGCGTTACCTGGAGCAGCAGGCGGTAGTAATCCGCCTTACTCTGGATGATGTAGCGGCTCAGATACAAAATCGGCAAGGTCAGCAAGTTTTCCTGGAGCAGAAACAGGCTGTTCAATACGCGCCCTGTTCTACCATTGCCATCGGTAAACGGGTGGATCGCCTCGAATTGATAATGGCCAATTGCCATGCGGATCAGGGGGTCCAGCGACGTTTCGTTGTGCAAAAACAATTCCCAGTTCGCCAGCAAATCCCGCAACAGTGGCTCGCCTTCGGGTGGTGTGTAGATGATTTCCCCTGTTGCCTCATTGCCCAGCGCCGTGCCGGGAGTTCGGCGCACCGACATCTCGACACCCTTGATGCGGCTGCATATCTGTTCTGCGATGCGGGTATTGAGCGGATGCCGGCTGAGCTCCTTGACCCCCTCGAACAATGCGCGGCTATGGCGCAGGGCTTCCTTGGTGGCAGGGTCTGCCTGTTCCTCGCTACGCATGTGCTGGAACAGCTTGTCCGTGGTTGTGACGATATTTTCGATTTCCGAACTGGCGCGCGCTTCGAGCAGCGGTAGCGTATTGACGAGCATGGCTTGGTTAGGGATCAGCTCCGCCGCCTGCTTCAGTT
>JAIOJO010000565.1 GCA_019911985.1 Sulfuricellaceae bacterium
GCCCTGCGCGAGGCGGCGGGCATTGCTGTCAGGATGCTGGATAACGTATATGAAATATCCCTCTTTCCTCTCTTGCGCGAGGCGGAAACGGCACGATCGTCGCGGCGGATCGGCTTGGGAATTACCGGCTTGGCCGATGCGCTGCTGATGTTGGGCCAGCGGTATGGCGCCGCCCCGGCGCTCAAGACCGCTGCGTTGCTTATGGAGACGGTGTGCCATGCCGCGTATCGCGCCTCGATTGCATTGGCGCAGGAAAAAGGTCCTTTCCCCTTATTTTGCTCCGACCTGTACCTGCAAGGAGCGTTTATTCGAACTTTGCCGCAGGATATTCAGCAAGGAATCGCCCGCTATGGCATACGCAATAGCCACCTGACCGCCATCGCCCCGACCGGCACGATCAGCCTGCTGGCCAATAATGTGTCCAGCGGCCTCGAACCGATTTTCGCCGCGCGCTATCAGCGGCGCATCCGCAATCTGCAGGGCGGCATCGAGACTTTCGACGTCGAAGACTATGCTTGTCGCTTGTACCGCGAACAGTATGGCACGGCGCTTCCACCCTTTTTCGTACAAGCCACCGATGTGGCGCCGGAAAACCATTTGGCTATGCAAGCCGTTCTTCAGGCCTATGTGGACAGCGCGATTGCTAAGACGGTAAATGTACCTGCCGATTACCCCTTCGAGTCTTTTAGCCGTTTATATGAAACGGCTTATGCAAAGGCTTTAAAAGGCTGTACCGCATTTCGCCCTAATCCAATTACCGGCGAGGTTCTGCTGGGTACGCAGGGCACGCATAGAGAATGCTGCACCCTCGCCGGGTCGGCGGATTAGGCCCGGAACCGGACTCGTGGAAATACATACCCGCACGTGTTTTCGCCACTCTGGGAATCAGGTAAACTTACCGATTTCAATGCTGACGCCGGAACAACGCTAGGGGCGCCGCGCAATTAACGGGTAGAGGATAATGCTCAAGGGTAGTTTGGTTGCGATCGTCACCCCCATGCACGAGGGGGGTGAGTTGGACTTGGAGCGCATGCGTGCGCTAGTCGATTATCATATCGAGCAGAAAACCGACGGCATCGTTGTGGTCGGCACCACGGGCGAATCGCCGACCGTGGATATGGAGGAACATTGCCGCTTGATCCGCGTCGTGGTGGAACAAACGGCGAAGCGCGTGCCGGTTATTGCCGGCACGGGCGCGAATGCCACTCGCGAAGCGATCGAGCTGACGGCGTGCGCCAAGCAAGCAGGCGCCGATGCGTGCCTGTTGGTTGCGCCCTATTACAACAAACCCACCCAGGAAGGCATGTACCGCCACTTCAGGGCAATTGCCGAGGCGGTTGATATACCCCAGCTTTTGTACAATGTGCCGGGACGTACCGCGAGCGATTTGTCCAACGACACGGTGCTGCGTTTGGCCGAAATAGCCAATATTGCCGGCATCAAGGATGCGACCGGAAACCTTGAGCGGGGGAGCGATTTGCTGTTGCGCGCGCCAGCGGATTTCGCCGTTTATAGCGGCGACGATGCGAGCGCGCTGGCGCTGATGTTATTGGGCGGCCAGGGCGTTATTTCGGTTACGGCCAATGTCGCGCCCAGGATGATGCACGATCTCTGTGCCGCCGCTTTTGCAGGTGATCTGGCGCGGGCTCGCCAACTCAACGATAAATTGCTGGGTTTGCACCAAAAGCTCTTCGTCGAGGCCAACCCGATACCCGTAAAATGGGCGGTGCAGCAAATGGGTTTGATCGAAGGCGATATTCGATTGCCGTTGACCCCACTTTCCAGCCAATACCACGAAACCGTGCGCGATGCCATGCGTCAAGCCGGGGTCGCCTTTTGATGGGCATTTCCCACCCGGCCAAATTACCCGGATACAAGCGAGGACTATTGATGAACTATCCCAAACTCACCAGCATCGTGACCAGTGTCGCGCTATTGGCGGCCTTAGCCGGCTGCGATTCCATGCCGGTGCTGGAAGGCAAGAAAATCGACTATAAGTCAGCCGGAAAACTGCCTCCCTTGGAATTGCCGCCTGATTTGACGGTACCCAACAGCGATGATCGCTACGCCGTGCCGGATGTTTCCGCTTCGGGTACGGCGACATTCTCGGCCTACAGCAAAGAGCGCGGCGGCCAAGTCCAGGCGAAGTCGTCGAACTTGCTGCCGGAGCAGGATAAGGTGCGTATCCAGCGTGAAGGAAACGAACGCTGGCTGGTAGTGCAGGCTAAGCCCGAAGCCGTATGGCCAGTGGTGAAGGAGTTTTGGCAAGAGAACGGATTCATTATAAAAACCGAACTGCCGGAAGCCGGAATCATGGAGACGGACTGGGCGGAAAACCGCGCCAAGATTCCTATGGACCCCATTCGAAGCATACTCAGCAAAGTGGTCGACAGTCTTTACTCTACTCCGGAGCGTGATAAGTTCCGGACGCGCTTGGAGCGCGGCAGCGTACCTGGAACAACGGAAATCTACATCAGCCACCGCGGCATGTACGAAGTGATCCAGGGCGGAGATGGCGGCACCGGAACGATATGGGAGCCGCGTCAGCCGGATCCGGAACTAGAAGCTGAAATGTTGCGCCGTTTGATGGTGCGCTTCGGCGTGCAGGAGTCGCGCAGCCGGGCTATGCTGGCTGCCGAGGCGCTTCCCGCGCGCGCAACGGTGACCAAGGGGGCGGATGGGCAGGCTAACCTATCCATTCTCGACCCATTTGACCGCGCGTGGAGACGAGTTGGTTTGGCGCTTGATCGTGTCGGATTCACGGTTGAAGACCGGGATCGCTCCAAGGGCTTGTACTATGTGCGCTATATCGATCCGGAAACGGATGGGAAGAAAACGGAAAAAAGCTTCCTCGGTAAGCTGGCTTTCTGGAATGGGCACGCGAAAACGTCGCAACAAAAGCAGTATGTCATTCATATCAGCGAGACGTCCGGCACGAGCCGAGTGGAAGTAATGGATAAAGCCGGAACTTTGGATAAATCCGAAACCGCAAACAAAATACTGAACTTGTTGTACGAACAGCTCAAGTAATGCGTTTTGCCTCCTTGGGCAGCGGCAGTGGCGGAAATGGCTTGGTGGTGGAGGCGGGGAATACGCGGGTTCTGCTGGATTGCGGCTTCGGTTTGCGCGACACGGAACGCAGGTTGGCCCGCCTGCAGCTGGAGGCAAAACAGCTAAGCGGTATTTTGCTTACCCATGAGCATGCGGATCATGCAGACGGCGCTTTCCGCTTCGCCCGCAAGCATGCGTTGCCCGTATGGCTGAGCCACGGCACGTTGGCGGCGCTCCAGGCACGCATGGAAAAGATTCCACTAGCGCTGCATCCCGTCGATAGCCAGCAACGATTCGCTATCAAGGATTTGGAAATCGATCCCTATCCGGTTCCCCACGATGCCCGCGAGCCGGTGCAATTCGTGTTCGGCGATGGGGCGCATCGCCTCGGAGTTTTGACCGATGCGGGTTGCGCCACGCCGCACATGACTACGATGCTATCGGGCTGCCACGGCTTGGTATTGGAATGCAACCATGACAGCGAAATGCTGCGCAACGGTTCCTATCCGGCGGCGCTCAAGCGCCGCGTGGCAAGCCGTTTAGGCCATCTCAGCAACGATGCGGCGGCGGAACTGCTGAAGTCCTTGGATAACCGGAAACTGCAGCATATTGT
>JAIOJO010000007.1 GCA_019911985.1 Sulfuricellaceae bacterium
GCAAGGAGCTGCACCTCGACCTGGTCGATGCGATGGTGGCGGCGGTGGATAGCCATGTCAGCGACGCCGATTCGGCGCAGATGGAGCGTTCCGCCTGCCCCACCTGCGGGTCGTGTTCCGGCATGTTCACCGCCAATTCGATGAATTGCCTGACCGAGGCGCTGGGCCTGAGCCTGCCCGGCAACGGCTCAATGCTGGCCACCCACGCCGACCGCAAGCGCTTGTTCCTGGAGGCGGGCCGCCTGGTGGTGGCGATGGCGCGCTCCTGGTACGAGCGCGACGACGCCAGCGTGCTGCCCCGTTCCATCGCGACATTCGAAGCCTTCGAGAACGCGATGGCGCTGGATATCGCCATGGGCGGCTCGACCAACACGGTCTTGCATTTGCTGGCGGCGGCCCAGGAGGCCGGGGTTGCGTTCACCATGGCCGACATCGACCGGATGTCGCGCAAAGTGCCGCATCTCAGCAAGGTCGCGCCGAGCAGTCCGCTCTATCACATGGAAGACGTGCACCGCGCCGGCGGCGTGATGGCGATTTTGGGCGAGCTCGACCGTGCCGGCCTGTTGCACCGCGATTTGCCGACGGTGCACAGCCCGTCCATGGGGTTCGCGCTGGAGCACTGGGATGTGATGCGTAGCCAGGACGAGAAAGTGAAGAACTTTTTCCGCGCCGCGCCGGGCGGCGTACCGACGACGGAGGCGTTCAGCCAGGAGAAGCGTTTCGCCGAACTGGACGTGGATCGCGCCCAGGGCTGCATCCGCGACAAGGCGCATGCCTACAGCCAGGACGGCGGATTGGCGGTGCTCTACGGCAATATCGCCGAGGAAGGCTGCATCGTGAAGACCGCCGGGGTGGACGAGAGCATACTCAAGTTCAGCGGCCGGGCGCGTATTTTCGAGAGCCAGGACGACGCGGTGGCGGGCATTCTCGCCGAGCAGATCAAACCCGGCGACGTGGTGGTGATCCGCTACGAAGGCCCGCGCGGCGGCCCCGGCATGCAGGAAATGCTCTACCCTACCAGTTACCTGAAATCCATGGGCTTGGGCAAGGCCTGTGCACTGCTTACCGACGGGCGTTTTTCCGGCGGCACGTCCGGCTTGTCGATAGGCCATGCTTCGCCGGAGGCGGCGGAAGGCGGCGCCATCGGCCTGGTGGAGGAAGGCGACACCATCGATATCGATATTCCCAACCGAAGCATCAACTTGAAAATCGGCGAGGAAGAGCTGGCCAAGCGCCGCGCCGCCATGGAGGCCAAGGGCAAGGATGCCTGGAAGCCGGTGAACCGCCAGCGCATTGTTTCCGCCGCCCTGCGCGCCTATGCGGCGATGACCACCAGTGCGGCCAAGGGCGCCGTGCGTGACGTCAGCCAGGTGGAGCGCAAGTAAGCGCTCGCGGCGGCCATTTCGCCGACTGATTTAGTCAACAATAGGCGGTTTGCTGCTAAACTTCGATCCTTCACCCCAGAAGGATCGATATGGCCAACCATCTTGCCGGCGAAACCAGCCCTTACCTGCTGCAGCATGCGGACAATCCCGTCGATTGGTATCCCTGGGGCGAGCAAGCGCTCGCTCTAGCGCGGCGAGAAAACAAGCCGATACTGCTTTCCATCGGTTATTCGACGTGCCATTGGTGCCATGTGATGGCCCAGGAGTGTTTCGAGGATGCCGGCATTGCGGCCTTGTTGAACCGGCATTTCGTGAACATCAAGGTAGACCGCGAGGAGAGGCCCGACCTCGACCAGATCTATCAATCGGCCCATCAGTTCTTGACCGGACGCGGCGGCGGCTGGCCCTTGAATATGTTTTTGACGCCGGATCAAGTTCCGTTCTTTGGCGGCACCTATTTCCCCAAAACGCCACGCTACAACTTGCCGGGTTTCACCGAGCTGATTCCCTTGATCGCGCAGTCCTACCTGGAAAAACAGGCGGAGATCGGCCAACTGCGGCTTTCGCTGGACGAGGCTTTGGCGGCGATGCAACCGGATGAAGCGGCAGAGGGAAACCTGGACGCCTCGCCGCTGGCGGGCGCGCTGCGCTATTTGCAGCAAGCCTACGACCCGGTGAACGGCGGCTTCGGCAAGGCGCCGAAGTTCCCGCGCCCTATGGATTTGGAGTTTCTGCTGCGCCGCCATGCCGCAAGCGGCGATCACGACGTTTTGCGGATGGCGCGCGACACCTTGCGTGCGATGGCGCGAGGCGGGATTTTCGACCAGTTGGGCGGAGGTTTCTGCCGCTACAGCGTGGACGACCGCTGGGCCATCCCGCATTTCGAGAAAATGCTCTACGACAACGGCCAATTGCTGAGCTTGTACAGCGATGCCTGGCTGGCGGCCGGCGATCCGCTGTTCCGTCAGGTGGTGGAGGACACTTGCGCTTGGGTGCTGCGCGAGATGCAGGCGCCGGAGGGCGGCTACTACTCGGCCTTGGATGCCGACTCCGAGCATGTGGAGGGCAAGTTCTACGTGTGGGACAGAGACGAGCTATCCGCATTGCTGACGCCCGAGGAATACCGGGTGGCGGCGCCCGCCTACGGTTTCGACTTGCCGCCCAATTTCGAGGGGCTGCACTGGAATCCTGTTCTGGCATGGGATCTGGCCCGCTTTGTGGCCGAGCAAGGGCTGGGCGAGGCCGAAGCATTGCTGGCTTCGGCGCGGCGCAAGCTGTTTGCCGCCCGCGAACAGCGTATCCGCCCTGGGCGCGACGAGAAAATCCTGACAAGCTGGAACGCCTTGATGATTAAAGGCATGGCGCGGGCGGGGCGGGTCTTCGGCAAGCCGGCGTGGCAGGCCTCGGCGCGGCGCAGCCTGGATTTTATCCGGCGCGAGATGTGGCGCGACGGCCGGCTGCTGGCTTCGCACAAGGACGGGCTATCGCAGTTCAACGCCTACTTGGACGATTACGCCTTCTTGCTGGATGCCTTGCTGGAAACGATGCAAGCGGAAGTCCGGGCCGATGACGTGGCTTGGGCGCGTGCTTTGGCGGATGTTCTGCTGACGTCGTTCGAGGACCCGGAAAAGGGCGGTTTTTACTTTACCAGCCATGACCACGAAAACTTGCTGTGCCGCATGAAGCCCGGCCACGATAACGCCACCCCCTCGGGCAACGGGGTGGCGTCACATGCCTTGCAGCGCCTTGGGCATATCGTGGGCGAGGTGCGCTATCTGGCGGCGGCCGAGCGCGCTATCCGCTTATTCCATGCGGCGGCCAGCAGCCAATCCGCCGGCTATATTTCGCTTTTGGCGGCTTTGGAAGAATGCTTGCTCCCCCCGCTTATCGTCGTACTGCGGGGCCGGGGCGCGGAAGAGTGGCTGCATAAGTTGAATGGCCATTATTTCCCCCGTGCTATAGTTTTGGCGGTTCCGGCGGGTATAATCGGTTTGCCGGATGCCTTGAACAAACCGGAACCCGCGCATGTCAACGCTTGGGTGTGTTCAGGCGTTAGCTGTCTGTCGGCCATAGATACGTTTCCGGCGTTATTGCAGGTTTGCAGTAACACCGAAAACATTATTTAGGGACGTTTCAACTATTTTCTAGCAAAAGGAGTCGTTCATGAATGCTCGCGTGTTGGGTTTTGCTGCTGTTGCTTTGCTGGCCGTGGCCGGTCAAGCAAGCGCCGATCAAGCCTTGGCTCAAGCCAAGGGCTGTTTGGCTTGCCACGCCGTCGACCACAAGGTTGTCGGCCCGGCCTACAAAGATGTTGCCAAGAAATATGCCGGCGATAAAGGTGCCGAAGCTAAGCTGATCGAGAAAGTGAAAAAAGGCGGTTCCGGTGT
>JAIOJO010000566.1 GCA_019911985.1 Sulfuricellaceae bacterium
GGGTTGTGTCAAAAGCCGGCGTCTGCGGCGTTGCGCTCCTTGGCATCGTAGGCTCGCTACGACCGGCGTCGCGCGCCTTGCAGCCTCCGGCTTTTGACGCAACGCGATCCCCGTGCGACTTAATCAGAGGCTCCTTAAATCATAAAGAGGTTTACCCCATGCGCATCAACACGCCAACTACGAACGTAGAACAAGAAATCAAGGAAGGGGCATTCATTGTTTCCAAGACCGACTTGAAGGGGAAAATAACTTATATCAACCAATCGTTTATCGACATTAGCGGCTTTACCGAGAAGGAATTGCTGGGGCAGCCCCATAATCTGGTGCGCCACCCCGACATGCCGGCGGCGGCCTTCGAAGACTTGTGGAACACCCTGAGGAAAGGAAAACCCTGGAGCGGACTGGTCAAGAACCGCTGCAAGAACGGCGACTATTACTGGGTGCAGGCCAATGCCACCCCGATCAGCGAAGGCGGCGATGTAGTGGGTTATATGTCGGTGCGCACCAAACCGAGCCGGGCGCAAATCGAAGCGGCCGAAAAGCTCTACCGCAACATGCGCGAAGGCCGCAGCACACTTAAAATTCACGAAGGGGCGCTGCTCCAGCCCGGGCTCCTCCACGCGGCGGGGCGCGCCGTCCGGGACATGAGCATAGCGTGGCGCCTCGCTTTACTGGCGCTTTTATTTTCCCTGCTGACGCTCGGAATCGGAGGAAATACGCTGTACGGCCTAGCGAAAGCGCACCGCAACCTGGAGCAAACCCTCAAGGCCTCGCCCGCCTGGCTTGCCGTGCCGGATTCGGCCCGTCCGGCACGGCAAGAAGTCGAGAGGCGAATCCGAATATCCCAAGAAGATTTCCGCGGCGAAACCGTAGGCACCCTAAGCTTAATCGCGCTGGCCCTATCGCTCGGCGCGGCCTTGTCGATTGCCGCCATACGCAGCATCGCGAATCCCCTGCGCACCGCCGACGAACAGTTGCGGCTGCTTGCCCAGGGCGATTTTGCGCACAGAATCGAGATTGGTCAGCGCAATGAACTCGGCCGCTTGCTGGAAGGCATGAAGTCCATGCAGATCCGCACCGGTTTCGAAGTAGCCGAATCCAAGCGGATTGCCGGCGAAACCATGCGCATCAAGGTGGCCTTGGATAACGCCAGCACCAACGTCATGATTGCCGACCGGGACGGCCACATCATTTACTTGAACAAATCCGTCCTCACCATGCTGAAGGATGCCGAAGCCGACATTCGCAAGGAACTGCCCGATTTCGCCGCGGACAAGCTGCTCGGCGCCCATTTCGATAGCTTCCACAAGAATCCGGCCCACCAGCGCAATCTGCTGAACAAACTCACCGCCACCTACAATGCCACCGTCAGGGTCGGAGGGCGCACTTTCTACCTTACGGCTAACCCGGTTATCGACGAGAGCGGCGAGCGCCTCGGCTCCTCGGTCGAGTGGATCGATGCGACGGCTGACGAGGAGGCTGTCAACCACATCATCCGCGCCGCGCAACAGGGCAATCTCGGCGAACGCCTAAAACTCGACGGCAAGCAGGGGATCATGCGTAAGCTAAGCGAAGGAATCAATTTGCTGCTGGGAACGGTCTCGGAGGCGGTCAGCGACGTCGAGCGCGTGCTTTCAGCCCTGGCCAAGGGCGACTTGACACAGACCATCAGCCGGGACTATCAAGGCACCTTCGGCCAGCTCAAGGACAACGCCAATCTCACGGTGGAAAATTTGAAAGGCTTGCTGATCGGAATCAAGGAATCCGTCGATGCCATCAACATGGCCGCGCAGGAAATCACCAGCGGCAACGCCGACCTCTCCCAACGCACCCAAGAACAAGCCAGCAGCCTGGAGGAGACCGCGACGAGCATGAAAGAGCTCACCGGTACGGTCAAACAAAATGCCGGCAATGCCCGCCAGGCCAATCAATTGGCGTCCGCCTCCTCCGGCGTGGCGGCGCAAGGCGGTAGCGCCGTGCGCGAATCGGTGCATACCATCGTGGCGATATCCGAGAGCTCCAAGAAAATGGCCGACATTATCGGCGTCATCGACGGCATCGCCTTCCAGACCAATATCCTGGCGCTGAATGCCGCGGTGGAAGCCGCGCGGGCCGGCGAGCAAGGGAGGGGATTCGCCGTGGTTGCGGGCGAAGTGCGCAACCTGGCGCAGCGCTCTGCCAGCGCCGCCAAGGAAATCAAAAAACTGATCGCCGACTCCGTGGAAAAAGTCAAAAGCGGGAGCGCCCAAGTCAACCAAGCGGGAGCCACCATGGAAGAGATTGTCGTCTCGATCAAGCAGGTGAGCGACATCATGACGGAAATAACGGCGGCATCGGCGGAACAGGCCTCGGGAATAGAACAAGTGTATGCCGCGATCACCCAGATGGACGAAATGACGCAGCAAAATGCGGCGCTGGTGGAAGAATCCGCAGCCGCCTCGGAATCCCTGGAAGAACAGGCGCGGAACTTGGCGCGCTCGGTGAGCGCCTTTAAGCTCGGCAGCGGCGCCGCTACGCCTCCCCGGCACAACGCGGCCGAGGCAAGCGGGACATTGGAAGAGGCGAAAACCGAGGATTTTCTAAACCGGATTCAACGCATTTCGAATCAGCTTTCACCCGAAGCGGCCGCCGTCGTGTAAGCAAAAAGCTCGGGCTGATTCTGGCGGTATACCCGCAGCCACATCAGGACGGCGGGAACGAGCGAGCGCACCGCGAACCACAAGGCCTCGTCCGCCGCGCCGCCGCCCGCGTCCAAGCGCCGAGCCACGCTTTCCCAGCCGTTCCAGTCCACTTCCGCCAGCACGGCGCGGGTTTGCTCGGGCAGGTTGGCGGCGGTTTCCGCGACGATGCCGACTTGGCGCGACGCTTCCGCCCGCGTCAAGCGGGAGCCGAGCAACTCCGCCTCCTCCAGCCCTTCGGTCAATATCAGCACGGCGGTGCCCGCTTCCTCTATGATCGACAGCATCGATGCATTCAACATGGCTTTTGTTTCCTTGGTTTGTTGGGTGTCGCTCGCTCCGGTATGCAGCAAACAATGTGCCAATAGGGAAGCGCGCCTTTTCGCCGGCTTCGGCGGCCGCGGCAGGACGGGTTTTGTGATGTTTGCGACAAACTCGGCCCGGCATTCCCCTACATCGCTACGCTCCATGCGCCTAAAGCAGGCCCGACGGACTCCATCAAGCGTATGATAAAACGTATATTTTTCTGCCTCCCCTAAAAGGCACGAAGATTGCTTAAGCTTGTTCATCCAATCTTGGGGTACCCAGCGATGCTAGACACGGCGATAGTCGGCGGCGGTTTGTGCGGCTTAGCGCTTGCCCACGGCCTGCACGGGCAGGGAACAAGCTTTGCCTTGTTTGAAGCGCGCAGCCGCCTCGGCGGGCGCATCCTCTCGGTTCCTTGCGCCGCCTCCGGCATGATGCTGGATCTCGGGCCGGCCTGGTATTGGCCGGATATCCAGCCTCGCATCGCGCGCCTGGTGGACGAACTCGGCCTTGCGTCATTCCCGCAACACGACCCCGGTAGCGTGCTGCGCCTGACCGACCCGAACAAGAAGCCCGAAACGCTCGCCGCGGAAAACCTCCATGGCGGAGCCCGCCGCCTGGACGGCGGCATGGCC
Organism: Sulfuricellaceae bacterium; assembly: GCA_019911985.1. Lineage (GTDB taxonomy): Bacteria > Pseudomonadota > Gammaproteobacteria > Burkholderiales > UBA9220 > JAIOJO01. Next base: position 3,620 of record JAIOJO010000566.1, read on the forward strand.
GCTCTGGTCGGCTCCCTGTCCGAACGGCTGCCCGCCGCCGCCTTGCACCTGGAACACGAACTGAGCGCCGTACTCGACCGGGGCGACCATGTCGAACTCCTCTTCCACCACGGCAATGAAATGCGGCGGGTCCAAGCACGGCGTGTGGCGCTGGCCCTCCCGCCGCGCCTGCTGGATCAGCAGGCGCGCTTCGAGCCGGCGCTGGACGCGCCGCTACGCGAGGCGATGCGCGCCACGCCCACCTGGATGGCCGGCCAGGCCAAGGCTATCGTTGCTTACCCGCGCCCGTTTTGGCGCGAAGCGGGGCAGTCCGGCAACGCTTTCGTCAACCACGAGCAAGCCGTGCTCGGCGAGATTTTCGATGCCTGCAACGGAAGCGGGGAAAAAGCGGCGCTCGGCGGTTTCTTCGCCTTGCCTCCGCCGTTTCGCGCCTCTATCCACTCCAGCGCGATGACTATGCTGATCGCCAGCCAACTGGTTCAAATCTTCGGCGAGGCCGCCGGGGACGGCGAACAGCATATCCAGGATTGGGCCTGCGAGCCCTACACCTGCAGCGCGCTCGATCGAACGCCGGTATCCGCCCACCCCGAATACGGCAACCTGGCCCTGCGCAGCCGCGAGTGGAACGGCAAGCTCCACTTCGGCAGCTCGGAAACCGCGGCTTACGGCGGCGGCTACCTGGAAGGCGCGCTGGAAGCCGCCGCGCGCATCCACCGCGCCTTCGCCGAACGCCTTGCCCCGCCTTCCCCGGCGGCGGCATCGCGCAACGGCGCCTGCCTCGCCAGCTTCAAGGATTGGGTGGCAGAACAAAGGGCGAGCGCCGGCGAATGCTACCGCCAGCGCTTGCAGCGGCATCTGTCCGGCCAGCATCGTGAACAATTGACCCGGCTCGCTCTGCTCGGCACGGTGGAACAAGTCTACCGCGCGGCGCAGGATCGGCTCGGCGCGCTGCCTTTCGATGCCGCCGCCGTGGGCGTCCAGCGCGGGCGCTCGGATCTCACTCCGAGCGTGTTGGAAGCCTTCGACGGCTTCAACAAGGCTTTGCTCGACGAGGCATTGCTCTTCAATCGAGGCTCTTGCGCGATTTCTAATTTTCCCGGCGAACACGATCCCGACAGGGACTACGTGGAAACCATCCAGCGCGATCTCGCCGCCGCCTGGCGCGCGTTCGCGCTCGACACGAACGCACTGCTGCTGGCCAAGGC
>JAIOJO010000567.1 GCA_019911985.1 Sulfuricellaceae bacterium
AGTACATAGAGCGCCACCGAAATGGCCGGCGCGTAGATTACGTAAGCATGGAGCAACAGGAATGCCAGCGGTGCGGTGAGGAAGACCAGCCGAGGAATGCCGTTGAAAAAGTGTAGCATGGCGTTGCTGTAACAAATGCGCTGCATCCATTTCAGCCCCTTGCCGAGAAGAGGGTTGTCGAGACGGAAGATTTGGGCCATGCCACGCGCCCAGCGGATGCGCTGGCCGATATGGGCGGATAGACTCTCCGTCGCCAAACCAGCCGCCTGGGGGATGCTGATGTAGGCCGAAGTATAGCCGCGGCGGTGGAGTTTGAGTGCCGTGTGGGCATCCTCGGTGACGGTTTCCACGGCAATGCCGCCCACTTCCTCCAGGGGGCCGCGCCGCAACACGGCGCAGGAGCCGCAGAAGAACGCTGCATTCCACAGGTCGTTGCAGTTCTGGATCACACCGTAGAATAGCTCGCCTTCGTTGGGCACGCGGCGAAACTGCCCCAGGTTGCGCTCGAAGGGATCGGGCGAGAAGAAGTGGTGCGGGGTCTGCACTACGGCCAACTTGCGGTCGTGCAGGAACCACCCCATGGTCAATTGGAGGAAGGACCGGGTCGGGATATGGTCACAATCGAAGATGGCGATGAATTCACCGCCGGTCTTGGTCAGGGCATGGTTCAGATTCCCCGCCTTGGCGTGCCGGTTGTCGGGCCGGACGATGTAACCTACCCCGGCCTCTTCGGCAAAACGCCGGAACTCATCCCGGCGTCCATCATCGAGGATGTAGATGTTCAGCTTATCCTTAGGCCAATCGATGCCGGATGCTGCAAAAACGGTGGGCTTCACCACCTTGAGGGGCTCGTTGTAAGTGGGGATGAAGATGTCCACCGACGGCCACAGGCTTGAATCTTCCGGTAAGGGGAAAGGCTGGCGCTTGAGCGGCCAGGCTGTCTGGGCGTAGCCGAGGAGGAGGACGAGCCAGGTATAGAGCTCGGCGGCCAGCAGCAGCAAACCCCACAGCAGGTCCAGGTATTCGTCCCCGTTGATGGTGTAGACCGTCCGCCACCAGAGATAGCGGGTAGACGCCGTGACCGACATCACGACCAGCAGCAGCGTGGCCACTTGCCCCGGAATGCGCCGGACCAGGAGGGCAATGCTCCACAGCACGGCAACAAAAATCACCTGCGCCAGGGTATTGAAAGGCGTGGTGATGCACAGGAATGCCAAGGACGCTGAAACGGCGTAGGCGCCATATCGCAGCACGGGATGGTCCCACAACCAGTGCTTGGCATAGCGTTCGCCCCATCGCTGGAAATGTTTGGCATCAAGCGTCAGGCCACGTCTAAACAGGCGTGTTGATTGAAAATGCTCGCGCACGCTGGTGCGTAGATATTTCATGAGGCGGCGGACGGCTTGCTGCAGTGTCGTCCACGCTTGTACGCGCCAACTCGGTTCGGGGGAATGGAGCGGGTGCTGCCTGATGAGGGCAAGCCAAAGCAGTTGCAACGGGATGCGGATCAGGTCGCCAAGGTGGGGATGGGCGAAATTGATGTGGGGAAATAATGCCGCCAGCCGTGCTTGCCAAGTACGGCTCCGGGAGTCCGATTGCGGAACGAACAATAGCGAAAAAATCAGGGTTCCCCAAGATTGCCGCGGTTCGGTGCCGCAGGCGGCTAGGAACGACTGGACACGGGCAGGAAGCGCGCTGGCGGGCGGCTGTATCGTCACGCCGCCTTCTCCTGTGCATGGGCCAGATGGGCGACTACCCACATGGCCAGTGCAGCGAAGTCGTAGGTAGCCTGGCTGGAAGGGGCATATTCGAACACGCTTTGCTTGCTCGCTAGAGCCTCCCGCAACGATTCGTCGCGATGGAGGATGACAGGCACCAGGCAGTGCTGAAAATTGGCGCGCATCAGCGTGGCTACATCCCGGTCGAGGGCGCGGGCGGGATCGAAACCGTTGATGACATACACTATTTCTTGCGCGCCCTGAGCGAGAGCGGCCTGGGCGCTCGCGGTGGCGGCGGCATAGGAGAGAGCGTCCGGAGCAAGAACAATGAGAGTGAGGTGGGCCGTTGCCAATACTTGTGAACACAGGGCGCCCTCGATGCGCGGGCAGTCGCAGACCACATAGGTGTCGGCCGGTTCGTCGAGTTCTTCCAGTCTGGAAGAAAACCACGCGGGCTGTTTATCCAGCCAAGCGACGAAATCGGCTACGGTGTGGCTGTCTTCCAGGCGCCCGAAAGGGACGAAATCGACGCCGCTCGCACTGCGGTAAGCGGCTTCGTGCCAGGGCTTCCCGGCAATAATCTGGGGCGCGATACCGGTTTCATCCTCCCAGCCCATGCCAAAGTGCAGCCTGAGTGCGTTGCCGGGTGAGAAATCGAACGCAATGCTGCGTCGGCTCTGGGCGACCAGGCCGGTAGCCAGCTGTGCCGATACCGTTGTGACTCCTACCCCTCCACCCGTACCGATGATGGTGATGACTTTCACTCTTCTGTGCTGCCCTGTTCCAGTAACCCTTTTCCATTGTCGTGGATTTCCCGCAGCAGCGCCCAACGGGAGACTGATTTGCCAGCCCATTGAGTGCGTTGCAATTCCTGGTATTGTTGCGCCTCTGACATCAACCGCGAATAGAGGCTGGTGATGTCCATCGCGACATTCATGGACGGTAAATGGTTTTTCAAAGTATGCTCCAGATTTTAGCTACCCCTATGAGACTGCCCTTAAATAACTGACTTCCGATCGATCTAGCAATGGGAATTACTCCAATTTTTGCTGTTTTCAACACTGTTTATTCAAAATGCATATTTCATGCTGCCTTTGCGGGTGTTTGGAGGGGTTATTGTTCAGCTTAATATAACGCCATTCATAAAGAAATCTTTAACGGCATTCCTAAAATTTAATAAACTCACTTAGCCGCGCAAAACACTCGATTCGAGCTGGAACGCTACCATTTAAGTAACATCAATCACCCTATTAAATCAAAGTTACCCAAGCGATGTGTGTCGAAACTGTAAACAATTGTGGTTTGTTCACTTTTTCGACCTGAGTAGGGTAAAATTGCCTGCAGGTGTTACATAAGAGTAAAAACCAATTTATATGATTTTCGACCCATTCCTTGCGATTAAAAACTTACCTCTTGCCGCATCGAGTTTGCCACGCGGGTCCGACTACATTGTCGTGCATGACGAATGCGCGCCGATCCTGGGGGTGGCGTGGCCGACGCTGCGTGCCGCGGGTATAAGTAAACCGGCCCAGTGGATCACCGAGCGCGATCCCGAGCGGGAACTGGCTTCGCCGCTGCCCCAGGCGGACGCGATGCGGCGGGCTTTGAGCGGCGGCCGCGTCAAATCCTTCCAATGGGGAAATGAGAAGCTTCCTGATCTGCTCCGGATACTGGAAGAATTGGATTATTTCGGCGCCGGCAAGGGCGGTTTGACGGTGATTGACGGCGCCGACCGGTTTTTTGATGGGGCTAGCCCGGAACAAGCGGATGGAATCGCCGAGGCGTGTCAGGAGTGGGCCAAACAAAAAGCCTGCGCGCTATTGTTGTTGTGTACCCGGCGGGTCGGACGGAGTGATCCTGCGGAGGCCCTCAGGCAGGCGGCGCACCGGCTTGGAGGCTTTGCCCGATTCCGGCGGTCGGACGACAGCTTGTCGTGGGATGTATTCCACTGGTTTGGGGTCGAAGGGATAGTCGCTGACCGGTCGTTTCGCCTATCCGCCCAAGCCGACGGAGGCATGGCCGTCGAAAAGGACGATTTGCCGCTGGCGACGTTCGAGTTGGCGGTCGACGAGGACGCGGTGTTCATTACTCGCGCCGTCTTGCCGGGCAAACAGCCCCCGCCCGCTACCTGGCGTGTGGTCGAGGATTTCGACGCGTTGGGCGCGGCTGTAGCCGCCACGGCGGCGGCCACCATTATCCTGCATTATGACCAGTCTACCCCTCTGGATGTCCTGGCCCGCACGGTGTTTAGCCTGCGCCAATCCCGCGGTATCCGGATCAAAATCGTGGTGCGGGAGGTTAACGTGCGGATGCGGTACAGCCAGGAACAATTGTTCATGCGCTTGGGGGCGAACTTGGTGGTGCCGCCAGAAGTGGGCTTTTCCCGCTTCCTGAGCTTGGTCGGCATGGTTCAGGGACAGATATTCTCTCGCCCCTTGCAGGCCGATTACGAGACGGCGGTCGCGGGGATTGCGTTGATCCCCGAACGGGGCTATCTGGAACCGCAGGCCTTCATCGAGGCGGTGGCGGCGGCGATGGAGCGGGTACGGGTGCTGGACATACAGAACGTGCTGATTCGCCTACCCTTGGCGCCTGGCTTATCGCCCCTCGATACGCTACGCTACTGCTTGATGAAACGACCCGGTGATCTGTGCACCGCCGATGAGGAAAGCGTTTACGTGTTTCTGTTCGCCTGCCGCGAAAGTGACGTCGGATTAACGCTCGACCGGGTATTCCGCTTGCCAGTACCGGAATTATTCGAAGGAGAGGTGCGCTATTTTTCCCCCGAAACTATCCGCCAAGCCATGGAGACGCTGACTGCTCAGGCAGCGGACGGTAAATTGACCGATCTTAGTCCTGCGCTCGCCGCTGCAACGCTGGAGCAGCCCGCACCGGAGGCGAAAAGTGCGCCATCCGAGAATCCAGACAATATCGTCCAGCGCCGCGCACCATCCCCCGCTGTGCGGAGGCCGTTGTCGCTGCGGGTTGCCAATCCTGTCGTTGTATCATCATGACTTGGTTTATAGCTCTGCTTTCCCTAGTTGCCGGCATCGCCCTCGGCTATCGCCTGCCGGCAGTGCTGGCCTGGTGGCGCAACTACCGCTATCGCCACAGCTTCAAGCCGAGTGCGCTACGTCCGTATTACCCTGCGGAAGCCGCGAAAACCAAGCACTCCGATGACGGGACGTCCGCGCCATGACCCGCCCCGAGGAAATGAAATCAGAGCCCGGGGCTTTTCCCGCGAATGGCGGCATGGTTTCTGCTGCGCCTGCTCCGATCCGTTTCGGATCGTGGAACATCTACTTTCTCGCCAAGTTTGCGTTGTTCTGGAAAGGCTTGATTGGGTTCCATACCTACGAAAACCTCGCTTTCGCCGCCTTTCTTTTGGTGCCAGCGAAATCGCCGCTTTGGCGCCGCGTCAAGACGGCAGTGGCCGTACCGCTGGGCGTCGCGCTACTTTACTACGATTCCTGGCTACCGCCGATCGGCCGGGTACTTTCCCAGGCTTCGCTGCTGGCCCATTTCGATCTTTCATACCTCCTCGAATTGATTGGACGTTTTGTCAGTTGGCCAATCGTGGCAATGCTGATCCTCGCCTGGGCTGCCTACCAGATTGTCTCTCGTTGGATAAGGGTAGGGG
>JAIOJO010000568.1 GCA_019911985.1 Sulfuricellaceae bacterium
TTGTGGTAGGTGACGTTAATCCGGGTTCCTCCGATGCCGCCCGGTGGATTGGTGTATAAGAAGCTGTTTTAATAAATCCTGGGCCCGCGCCGGCGGCAAGCGGGCTCCAGGGCTTTGTTGCGGGCCGCTTGTTTGGAATAACCAAGCCGCGCGACCCGCGTCGCGCCCTGAAACCCGCTTGCCGCCGGCGCGGGCTCAGGATTTATTAAAACAGCTTCTTATACACCAATCCACCGGGCGGCATCGGAGGAACCCGGATTAACGTCACCTACCACAACGCACCCGTCGGACCGGGCGGAACGCATTCTGTCCGCTACATAGGCATAGGCGCTGCGGCCGCTACACACCACGGCTATCTGGACTATTCTTTCGGCGGAAACACTCTATCCATCCACACTATGGACGCCACGCCCCAAGGTTCCGGTCTAGGCTCGCTGCTGCTCTACGAAGCCGCGCAGAGAGCGGCGTTCCATGGCGTTAACCGCATCGAAGCGCTGAATGTCGCGGCAAACGCACGAGGCTTTTATTTGAAATCCGGATTGCATCCCAGCCGAGCAGGCCGGAATATTCTCGAAGCAATAATCCCAACCCCTGTTCCGCTAGCCGGTCCCAACTTCGGGGTGAGGCTCAGTTTAGCGCGAACGATAGCCAACTGGGATGGAGATAGGGTTCAGATTCTGAACATTTCGTTTCAAGCTATCAACGGAGTTTGGATATAGGCCGGCAAAAAGCCTAACCAGCGAGGGCTCCAGATCGACAGCCTCGCACCTCCTCTCCTATCGCCCTTCCGCCCTTTAAGCGGCTTGGACGCGCAAGCAAGCCCGACCGAAACGGCGCTCGCAGAATGCGTCCACAAACCGGCTGGCAACAAGCCGTTATCCCAGCAGCACAGTGTTCGACACAACGAAAATTCCTATGCTTAGGAGCCTGTCGAACTTGAAGGAAATCGGCTGCAAATCCGCCTGGGCGGTCCATATTTCACCGTTTTTTGGTCAATAGAATGACTATTGACCTGCAAAACCGGCAAATGTGGTAAGCAGGGATGGGCGGCTTTATCGCCCAACTCGCAAAATCTGTCCTCGCCCACCCGAATTTTGCGAGCAGCCGCGTTGCGGCTTGCCTGCGAAACCCAATTCGCTTCGATTCTTCAGTTCCGACAGGCTCCTAGATACATCCGTTTCACGCATCGTCTTGCCGCTTCGTCTTATGTCTTGTTCGCGGCAGGAAAACTGTCCGCTGGACGCCATGAACAGCCGAAAGGAGAAACACTATGCAAAAAGAATTCAGTCCGGCGCTCTTCCTCGGAGCCTTATTGATGGCCTTGTCCGGCCCCTCGCTCGCGGCGCGGGGGTACGAGGGCTACCACGATGTCATTGACGCTTCGCCGTGGTTCGACGGGGCGAAATCCACCATCGACGACCAAAATACGACAGTGGGCTCCATCGGAACCGCAGCCTGGTGCGGCATCGACAATGGCGGAACAGGCGGCATGAAATGGATACAAGGCGGCTGGGTCAAATGGAAAGACAGCGACCCGCAAATCTATTGGGAATACACGGACAAGGACGGCAATTACGACCGCGGTTACGATCAGGCGCCGGGAGGCTCGGAAACTTACGAGCAGAGTAAAAAGTCCCTCAATGCCGAATGGAAGCACGGCGATACCGTGTACAAGACGGTGGCGTGGTCGAAGTTTAATACCATCGAATACAAAAAGGTGGAATACACCGCGGAGATGGTGGACTCTCCGGATGACCATACCCCCGGCAAAGCCGCGAGTAAGAACAATTTCGCCGCTTCCATGGGACGCCGGGCCGGTAGCGAATTCGCGTCCACCGGGCTAGCCAACCCATCGCAGCCCACCGCCCAACAAGGCAACGTGGAGAAATACGGCGACGAGGGCAGCGGCAACTTCCGCACCTGGGATAGCCGCAACGACTGACTCACACAACAAGGCCGGCCAGGGCCGCATGGCCCGACAATGGCCGCCGACGAAAGGATATAGCGATGAAAACGCAAACGTACCGCAACTTCCGGCTGGCCCTGGCGCTGGCTCTTCTTGCCTTCCCCCTTGCCGCCTTGGCGGCGAACCCGGCGGATAACTCCGCCGGGCCGCTAGTCTGGCAGGCCACCCGCGTGCCACCGGCCTTTCCCGCCCAGGAAGCGGTCGTGCAGGCCAGCCGATACCTGGGGCTATCCGGCACAATCAAACCTGTCTTGCCGCCGCAATTCGTCCAGGTTTCCGACTTTACCCCCGACGGCAACGTCAGGAAAACGGTGTATTACGCCTGGCTGCTTACCCTGCCCGGCGTGCCCGCGACCAACGCCAACAGCAAGGCCGCTGCGGAAATCGCGGTGTCGGTGCTGGTGGATGCTAACGACAAAGGCCTGGATGCCGCGTTCACCGCGAAAAACGACATGAAATGGGTGCCCCGTTACCCGTCCTTCAAGGAACGCGACCCCTTCCAGGTCATGGCGGATGACGGCTGGAGCGTAGGCAAACCCCTCAGCACCCAGCTTAATTCCACCGTGTCCCAAGTGCTCTCAGCGCTCTGG
>JAIOJO010000569.1 GCA_019911985.1 Sulfuricellaceae bacterium
GAAATTCTATTGTTTTCACTGGGTACCGATCATCGATCAGGGCGCAAAGAGACATTCGGGATTAACGTATTTAAGGTACGGGAAGTCATGCGCGTCCCGGAAATCACCCGGGCACCGGAGATGCCCTCCTCGGTGGAGGGCATGGTCAGTTTGCGCGGCGTCCTGGTGCCGGTCATCGACTTGATCAAATATGCCGGCATTGCCTCCGAGCAACCCCCCGAAATCATGATTGTCACGGAATACAATGGCCGCACCCAGGGCTTCCTAGTCGAAAGCGTCGATACCATTCTGCGCCTAGAGTGGTCGTCGATGCGCGTGCCGCCCGACATGCTCAATGCACAAATGGGGGGCCTAGTAACCGCGGTGACCGAATTATCGGACGGACGCTTGATCATGGTCATGGATGTGGAAAAAATTCTGGCCGAGACCACTCACTCGTCCGAGGACGACGTCATTTTCGCCTCCATCAAGTCTATCGGCGATTTAAACAAGACCATTTTCTTTACCGATGACTCCTACGTGGCGCGCAAGCAAATCGAACGCACCCTCGAAGCCATGTCCGTAAATTTCATCAGCAGCATCAATGGCGGGCAAGCCTGGGAAGAATTAAAGCGGATTGCCCAACAAGCCGACTCGGTTCACCGGCCTGTAAAGGATTTTATCCAGCTGATCCTAACCGATGTGGAAATGCCGGAAATGGACGGTTACATGCTGACCAAGTTGATCAAAGGCGACCCGCGTTTTGCCGGCATTCCCGTCATCATGCACTCATCCTTAAGCGGCATGTCAAACCAGCAACTGGGGCGCTCGGTTGGAGTCGATGAATATATTTCCAAATTTGAGCCGCAAAAACTTGCCTCCGCGCTCACCCGGCTCTTGAGCGAGTGAGCGGGAAACCGTAAAACTCGAAACGCGTTCGTGTAACAGGGATTCGCCATGTCAGAAAAAAACTATGCGCTAATGGACGAAGTTACCAGCAAAGCCACGCTGGCCGGTTCCAACAAAATGGAAATTTTGCTGTTTTCCTTGGGCACAGGGGAAATTTTCGGCATCAATGTCTTCAAGGTAAGAGAAGTCTCGCAAACACCTTCCATTACCAAAAGCCCGAACATGCCGAGCGGCATTGAAGGCGTGATTTCCTTGCGCGGCAATATTATTCCAGTCCTTTCTTTGGCTAAGTTCATTAACGTGGACGGCGCCGGGGAAAATACCGAAGAAACCATGATCGTCACCGAGTTCAGCCGCCACACTCAAGGCTTCCTGGTTCACGATGTTGACCGCATCATCCGCGTCGATTGGGACAAGGTTAAGCCGCCTCAATCCATGCTCGCCGGCCATGAAGGCATGATTACCGCGATTACCGAACTACCCGACGGTCGCCTGGTATCTCTCCTCGATGTAGAACAAGTTCTCGCCAATGCGATTGGCATCGAGCCCGTGCCAGACATGCCCCCCATCGACGCAGAAACAGAGCACACCATATTTTTCGCCGACGATTCAGCCGTGGCGCGCAAGGAAATCATCCTAGTTCTTGATAAGCTCGGGGTAAAATATCAGCAAGCCAACGACGGGCGCGAAGCGTGGGAACGATTGCAAGGATTCGCCGCACGATCGAGCCAGGATGGAACCCCCCTCAGCGACTCGATCAACCTCATCCTCACCGATGCGGAAATGCCCGAAATGGATGGCTACGTCCTGACCAAGAACATAAAATCCGACTCTCGTTTTGCCGGCATTCCCGTTGTCATGCACTCCTCGCTCTCTTCAGAGGCCAATAAAGTCATGGGACAAAAGGTAGGCGTGGACGCCTACGTCGGAAAATTTGACCCAATCGTTCTGGCGGAAACAATCCGCCCGCTTCTGCTAAGATAAACCGCTATGAAGCAAGGAATTAACATTCGCGTTATACATAGCCTGTGGAGTTGTACGGATGGCCGATAAAAATATGAAGTTTTTAGTTGTCGACGATTTCTCGACCATGCGTCGAATCGTCCGCAATCTACTCAAGGAATTAGGCTTTACCAATGTTGACGAAGCCGAGGACGGCGTGGTCGGGCTTTCCAAATTGAAAGCGGCGGGAAATTTCGAATTCGTTGTCTCCGACTGGAACATGCCCAATATGACAGGCATCGACCTGTTACGCGCCATTCGCGCCGACGGTCAATTAAAGCATTTGCCCGTCCTCATGATTACCGCAGAAGCCAAGAAAGAAAACATCATCGAAGCAGCTCAGGCCGGTGCCAGCGGCTACATCGTAAAGCCGTTCACTGCGGCGGTGCTGGAAGAAAAACTGAATAAGATATTCCAAAACATGGAGAAGCAGAAATCAGGAGGTGCCTCATGAGCCAAGCGGACATGGGCGATTCGCAAGACCTAGAAGACTTGTTTGACAGTATTGCCGGCTCCTATGCCGAACAACCCCCAATCGAAGGCGAATCAACCGTCGTTATCGAAGCGTCCCCCAACGAACCTCTGGGCACCGGCGAAGATGCGGTCTTCTCCCGCATCGGGCACATGACGCGCAACCTCCACGATACGCTGCGTCAACTGGGGTACGACAAATCGCTGGAGGATGCCGTTACATCCATGCCCGATGCGCGTGAGCGGCTAAGCTACATCGCCGATCTAACCGAAAAGGCGGCAGTACGCGCGCTGACAGCCACCGAACAAGCCAAACCGATCCAGGATAAGCTTGAGGCGGGCGCGAAGCAATTATCCGCACAGTGGCAGCGCTTGTTCAGCAACGAACTCTCCGTAGATGAGTTTAAGCAACTGGCGCAACAAACGCGCGACTATCTTAATGGCGTCCCGCAGCAAACCCAGGCCACCAATAAGCAATTGACGGAAATCATGATGGCGCAGGACTTCCAGGACCTGACGGGCCAAGTCATCAAGAAGGTGACCCATTTGGCGCAAGATTTGGAACAACAACTGCTACAGATTTTGGTCGCAACCACGCCCCAGGAAAAGAAAAAGAACTTGAGCGACGACTTGCTCAATGGGCCGGTAATCAACCCGGAAGGTCGAACAGACGTCGTCACCAGCCAAGAGCAGGTTGACGAACTGCTCGAAAGCCTCGGCTTCTAGCGCTCGCCCGACAACTCACGGAAGGAACACCTCATGAGCCAATTTGCCGGAATGGAAGAATTATTGTCCGACTTTCTTACGTAAGCGGGTGAATTGCTATCCGACGTCGATAATAAGCTGGTCGATCTGGAGAAAAGGCCGGACGACAAGAATC
>JAIOJO010000570.1 GCA_019911985.1 Sulfuricellaceae bacterium
CCCGTTATCAAGGCTCCCAGGGGATGCATCACATCGGAACCAGCGCATACCGCCACAAGACCCGCCAAGGGGCCGTTATGGACAAAACCGGGATCGTTCCGCCCCACCACCAAGGCAGCCAGCGTTCCCCCCACCATAGCCATAAGCGAATTCACCGCGACTAATCCGCTTACCGCATTTATCGTTTGCGCCGACATCACATTAAAGCCGAACCAGCCTACCGTCAGTATCCACGAACCCAAGGCCAAGAACGGAATACTCGAAGGCGGATGCGCGGCAACCTGCCCTTCGCGCGTATAGCGGCCACGCCGCGAGCCCAGCATAAACACCGCGCCCAGGGCTATCCAACCGCCCATCGCATGTACCACCACGGAACCGGCAAAGTCGTGGAACTTAGCGCCAAACGCAGCCTGCAGCCAATTCTGGAGTCCGAAGTGATTATTCCAGGCAATGCCCTCAAAAAACGGATAGACGAAACCGACCAAAATAAACGTTGCGGCGAGCTGTGGATTGAATTTTGCGCGTTCCGCGATACCGCCGGAGATGATTGCAGGAATGGCGGCGGCAAAGGTCAGCAGGAAGAAAAACTTGACCAATTCATAGCCGTTTTTGGCAACCAAGGTTTCGGCCCCGTTAAAGAACTGAATACCATAGGCCACGCTGTAACCGATAAAAAAGTAGGCAATCGTGGAGACCGCGAAATCGCTCAATATCTTGACTAGCGCATTGACCTGGTTTTTTTTTCGCACCGTCCCCAGTTCGAGAAAGGCAAACCCGGCGTGCATGGCCAGCACCATGATCGCGCCAAGCAGTATAAAAAGAACGTCGCTACTGATTTGCAGATTTTCCATTGTTGTTCTTGCCGCTCCACATGCATTCGCTTGCACGCGCACTCAATTGGCGCGCCAAACAGAAAAATGGCACCCATAAGGTGCCAAAGAAGCTATTTTCGCATAAGTAGGCAAGGACAAACAAGCCATGCGCGGTCAATTATGGTGCATTAATGCGTCCCGAACCCCATACACTCCAGCGTTGCGCAGACAGTTAATACAGACCGAGAAAAATTTAATCGACATCCAAACCGAAACGATGGGTATGGTTAATCACGGAGAGTAATTTCTTGAACGGGATATGCTGGCCGAACCTAGCCGAAATCGCCATGAAGGGCAAATCGGGTCCGTTTGGATCAAACGTATAGCGCCCGCTAATCATATCGTCGTACATTTTGCGCAATTGGGCATCCAACTCGCCGGCAAACGGTTGTAGCACGGCCAAGCGCTCTTCGTCTTCTTCGACGATGGCGCACAACTCATCGATTTCATACACGGCTTGGTGCACTAAGTCGATGTATTCATCAAGCGTTTTTGGATTCTTCATACTTGCCACTCCCCAAACATAGGTGTCCCGCTAGGATCAAAAACAAACGCGCTGCAGTATCACCCCGAAAACGGAATAAGCCGCAGCGCGCTCACCGGCCTAGACGGCCGAACTTAATTACTTATTGGCAATGGCCGACAACTTCGTCGGTGCCACTATATGCCCGTCAAGCCCAGCCTCTTTAGCGCTACTACCGTAGGCCACGGAAATTAACTCGCTATAATACATCACTGGAATATTGAACTTGGT